>NZ_MWQG01000096.1:0-1070 GCF_002210365.1 Fibrobacter sp. UWH1 | reverse complement strand
ATGGCAAAAGAACATTTTGACAGAAGTAAGCCGCACTGCAACATCGGCACCATCGGCCACGTTGACCACGGTAAGACCACTCTGACCGCTGCTATCTGCACCACCCTCGCCGCTAAGGGCCTGGCTGCTGCAAAGCGTTTCGATGAAATCGACAACGCTCCCGAAGAAAAGGCACGTGGTATCACGATTAACACCTCTCACGTGGAATACACTTCTGCTGCACGTCACTACGCACACGTTGACTGCCCGGGCCATGCTGACTACGTCAAGAACATGGTTACTGGTGCTGCTCAGATGGACGGCGCAATTCTCGTCGTTGCTGCTACTGACGGTCCCATGCCCCAGACTCGTGAACACATCCTTCTCGCACACCAGGTTGGCGTGCCCAAGATCGTTGTTTTCATGAACAAGGTTGACATGGTTGATGACGTTGAACTTCTCGACCTCGTCGAAATGGAAGTTCGCGACCTGCTCTCCAAGTACGAATTTGACGGCGACAACGCTCCGATCATTCGCGGTTCTGCACTCAAGGCTCTCGAAGGCGACGCAGAATACCAGGACAAGATCATGGAACTCATGGCTGCTTGCGACGAATACATTCCGCTGCCGGCTCGTGAAACTGAAAAGCCGTTCCTCATGCCGATCGAAGACGTGTTCACCATTACCGGTCGTGGTACCGTTGCTACCGGCCGTATCGAACGCGGTGTTGTTCATCTGAACGACAAGGTCGAACGCATCGGTCTCGGCGAAACTGCCGAATACGTTATTACCGGTGTTGAAATGTTCCGTAAGCTCCTCGACGACGCTCAGGCTGGTGACAACGTTGGTCTCCTCCTCCGCGGCGCTGAAAAGAAGGACATTTCCCGCGGTATGGTGCTCGCAGCTCCCAAGTCTGTGACTCCGCACACCGAATTCAAGGCTGAAATCTACGTTCTTACTAAGGACGAAGGTGGTCGCCACACTCCGTTCATGAACGGCTATCGTCCCCAGTTCTACTTCCGCACCACCGACGTTACTGGTACCATCCAGCTGCCGGAAGGTGTCGAAATGGTGACCCCGGGTGACACCGT
>NZ_MWQG01000095.1:0-1072 GCF_002210365.1 Fibrobacter sp. UWH1 | reverse complement strand
AAATGAGTATCTTTTGAAAAAGTTCAACATTATGCGTTAGCGATTAGAAATCGCCACCTAAAATCCTCCGGAAATTTTTCTGCATTATTCTTAACCTGCTGATTAAACGCCTTTACAGAATACCCATAAATCTCCGCCAGATCGGCGTCAAGCATCACCTTTACACCACGGATGGTGTAAACCTTGTTTTTCAGCAAATTCTCGTCAATGAGGACAATTTCTTTCGTTTTCTCGGCAACATTGGCCGGAACAGCACTATTCCCCGCAACAGGGGAATCTTTCTTCTTCATAACATATCCTTTCCGTTTTACAAGCGTGAAAAAAAACGGATTTACTTCGGTCAGACTGCACAAATATACACTAGTTTTGAAAATTTGACAAGACACCTGCAATAAATTTTTCCACGTTCCCCCAAATCCCCATTCCCGCCTCCCCCGACCAGACTTGGGCTCCATATTTTTTACTACATTCCCGAACATGGCTACCGCAATCGAATTCGAGAACATCAGCAAGCAGTACCGCCTGGGCTTGGTAAGCACGGACACGCTCAGCCACGACCTCAACGATGGACGCTAAAGCGTCCGTAGCATCGGTTCAGCCATACAAATGAACAAGTTCATTTGTGCGGCATTCACCTCGCATACTTTCTGGCAGACCAAGCTCTTGCGCCGCGAAGCACCCCCGCGCAATCAGCAGCCAGGTCGCAATAGAAGAAGTTAGAAGTATTCTGCATCAAGTAACCGATTTCCTTCCAGTTACCAACACGGGTGCCCTTTTCAGCGACGTATGCGTCCTGCAACTTCACGTATTCTGCGGGAGTTTTGGGAATGGGATTTGTGTTGAATTCAATTTTTTTTTCAAACTTTGCTCGTCCCTGAAATGTTTTTGGGGTAGAATGGAGGCTTTATGCTTTTTTATGATGCTGCACTGGAAAGTTTAAAAAATAATCCTGGTGAACTCACTGATTCATCTATAGAAACTTATCAGTGGAATTTGAAAAAATTATATGATTTTTCTGGCTCTTCATCAACATGTGTGGGTGGCTTCGCCACCCTTTTTTGTTGACATTCGC
>NZ_MWQG01000094.1:0-1080 GCF_002210365.1 Fibrobacter sp. UWH1 | reverse complement strand
CGCGGATTCTCATCGTCAAGTAAATCCGATCTAGGCTGAAAACAAAAAAAAATCCCTAGAAAGTGAATTCTAGGGATGGTTAGGTTTCTAACTTGCGTTTTCGACCAAGAAAAGGACAAGCGATGAGACTTAACCGAGACATAAGATACCAAATTAGCGCACTGTTGGCTGCCGGACATCAACAAAAAGTCATAGCAAAACTAATCGGAATTTCCGAAGGTGGACTCAGCAAGGAGATTTCCAGAAACGGAGGTCGTAAAAAGTACGATCCGGACAAGGCTGACAAGAGGGCCGTAAAGCTCCAGCACAAAGCGCACATTCACTATGAGTATAGCGATGAAGTTTGGGCGGAAACTGAAGCCCTGATAAAGGAGGACTTGTCACCGGAGCAAGTTGTTGGACGCAGGGGGTTGGAGGGTAAGAAAACTCCAAGCGTTCCAACGATATACCGCCATATCAAAGGCAGAGACGAATTCAAGCCACACCTTAGGCATGGGGACAAGAAATATCGAGAGCGGGGTCCTGCAAAGGATGGAAGAGGCTCCATTACGGGACAGGTGCCCATAGACCTGCGTCCGGCGATAGTCGACGAGAAAAGTCGCTTCGGCGATTTTGAAATAGACTTGATCAACGGAGCTCTTCATAAGGGGAACCTGCTCACCGCCAACGACAGAATGTCCATGCTTTGCATCCTGGAGCCTCTACCGACAAAGGATGCAACCGCCCTGGCAGATACTCTGATAGCGGCCTTTTCGCCCTACAAGAGGCTGCTACACACGGTCACTTCCGACAACGGAAAGGAGTTCGCCGATCATGTTCGGATAGCCCAAAAGTTGGATGTCGGTTATTACTTTGCCCACCCTTACCACTCGTGGGAACGAGGTGCAAACGAAAATATGAACGGTCTGATTCGCCAGTACCTGCCAAAGGGAACCTCGTTTGAGGACCTGACGAGAGATGAGGTCAAGTGGATTGAGTGGAAATTGAACAATCGGCCGAGAAAACGACTTGGATTTCTCACCCCATTAGAGTATATTTCTAGGCAAGTTAAACAAATTTACTTGGCGACTTAAATTCGCC
>NZ_MWQG01000093.1:0-1093 GCF_002210365.1 Fibrobacter sp. UWH1 | reverse complement strand
CCCGAATTCTATTTGCAAATGCATAATCCGAGCGGAATCTGAAGGATGCAAAAAAGGCCCCCAGATGGGAGCCAGCTAGGATAACTAAATTGCAACCTTCTCTTACCACAAAGAGGTTGCATTGAGTCATCTTAACCGAGAGCAAAGATACAAAATTCTTGGCTTGTTGTGTAGCCATTACACGCAAGCCCAAATCGCAGACATAATCGGATGTTCCCAAAGCACCGTATCACGAGAAATCAAACGGAACGGTTCACGAGGGAAATACGGAGCGGAGGCGGCACATAGAAAAGCCGTTGCAAGGAAGAAGGCTAGCCACTGCCATAAGAAATACGACGGATATGACTGGAGAATTGTTGACGCAAGTATCCGTAGTTTCATGAGTCCACAGCAGGTTCGCTGGAGATGCAGGCTTATGGGCCTGAAATGTCCTTGCGAGGAACTCATCTACCGTCACATCTGGGAGGACAAGCGGCATGGCGGTGACCTCTACAAATGCCTAAGGCACAAGAACAAGAAACACGCTTCCAGGGGCCGTAAGAACGACTACAGAGGAAGGATTGTCGGCCTAGTATCTATCGACAAGCGGCCTGCAATCGTTGATAAAAAGGAACGTTTCGGAGACCTTGAGGTAGACCTTGTCATCGGTAAGGATCACAAGGGAAAGCTGCTCACCATAAACGACAGGGCAACGAACCAAAGCTGGATTAGAAAAATCGGAAGCAAGAATTCTGACGAGGTTGCAGCTGCCATCGTGGAAACCCTTCTCCCGTACAAGGGGTTGCTTAAGACGATAACTTCAGATAACGGAAGGGAGTTTGCGGACCACGTAATCGTGGCGAAGGCGCTTGGCATCAAGTACTATTTTGCGCATCCATATCATTCATGGGAGCGAGGTGCGAATGAAAATATGAACGGGCTGATTCGCCAATTTATTCCAAAGGGTGCAAAGATTGAAGATGTCGATGAACGCTATATCCGATGGATCGAGAACAATCTGAACAATAGACCAAGAAAAAGGCTTGACTACCTAACACCAAATGAGTATCTTTTGAAAAAGTTCAACATTATGCGTTAGCGATTAGAAATCGCC
>NZ_MWQG01000092.1:0-1174 GCF_002210365.1 Fibrobacter sp. UWH1 | reverse complement strand
TTCTCGCGGGTAAAGTTGAAGGAAACGACCTTGATTCCATCCAGCATGGAGTCGGCATCGGCAGTCGCCCCGGAATCGATGTAGTCGGCACCCAGCCCACCTACCACGACATCGTTACCGTTGCCAGTGATTATGCGGTCAGCGTAATTGCCTTCGATATCGCGGGAATCCAGGGACTCGGCCATGGAAAGCATGGAGGCCGTAGCCCCGGAGTTGTCACGGTCTGTAAAGACCATCTTGGCATTGTCGCCAAACACAACGTCGTTGTCGTAAATGCCGTAGCGTTCGTCGTCATAAGTGGTGATCTTGTCGCCGCCAGTACCGCCAACGACGATGTCATCACCGCCGCCAGTGGAGATTGTGTCGTCGCCACCGTGGGCGATGTCGGAGGACGCGGCCACATCCTGGGCGTGGAGCGAACCATTCACCTGGATGGCTGCGATGCCCGGCAGGTTCTTGCCGTTGGGAGACTGTCCCGGGAAGGCTTCCTCGATTACCACACGGAAGCGGTCGAAGGAAGTGCCCTCGGCGACATCGAATACGACATAATTGGCGCTTGTGGCCAATTCGGCAGACGTTGCCGTGCCGCGGTCATAGGAGCCGTTGAAATTATGGTTCGCTGCGTCATTTACGAAGTAGCTTGCGACAGGTTCCGTAGAGCTCTCAAGGAAGAGGCTAATTTTGCGGATGCTGCTTGTGTCCGCAGAATTGGAATCTGGCAAGTCCAAATACACAATCACGCTGTAGTGCGTGAAGTACTGCGCAAGGCCGTCAACGGAAACTTCCAGCTTGTTCTCGTTCTGGGAGTTCGGGGCCGTGGTCATGAGGCCGCTGTTCATCAGGGCCGCATTTGCGTCAGTGGAGGAGTTGGCGAAGTTGTGGCTGTAGCCCTGCAGGTTTATGCGGTTGTCGGTACCTGTGGTGCGGTGCCTTTCGATACCGCCGTAGCTCACGCTCACGGCGCTTGCGCGGGTGCCGTCGTCAAAACACACAATTTCGCGGTCGTCGTTGCCGTAAGTGCCTGAAAGGGTTCCACCGATGTTGTTCCAGTGGTCACTACGGAAATCATCGTTATGAGAGGCATTCAGCGCACCCGCGACAGCTTCAGACGAAAGTCCCGTCTGCGAGTTACCCACGAAATTGAACGAAAGGGTAGCCTCGTTGCGGATTTCAG
>NZ_MWQG01000091.1:0-1414 GCF_002210365.1 Fibrobacter sp. UWH1 | reverse complement strand
ATGTAAAGATAGCCTACGAATGGGAATCGGAATCGAGAGAATCATCTAGCAAGGCTGCCTAAATGCTTCCACACATGTTGATGATGCCTCTAAATTTTCTATAATTACCTTGTACAAGTGAAAGGAAATCCTATGAAGAACTTTATTGCAAAGATGGGTGCTATTCTGCTGGCTCTTGGAACGGTTATGGCCTTGAGTGGCTGCGGCGAAGATTCTGGAACGAATCCTTATGCCGATGCAAAAATGGTTGACTCTCGCGATGGCAAGACCTACAAGACCGTGAAAATCGGTGACAAGGTCTGGATGGCGGAAAACCTGAACTATCAGACCGGCGAAAGCAAGTGTTACGACAACAAACCCGAAAACTGCGACAAGTATGGCCGCCTTTATGTTTGGAGTGAAGCCGTTACCGCTTGCCCGGATGGCTGGCACCTGCCTAATAAGCAGGAACTTGAAGATTTGAAAATAACGGCCGGTCAAAAGGCTGGTATTGACATGGCAGGAACCGTGTTGAAGTCTAGTACTGGCTGGAAGGTAAATAGCGGCAAGAGTGGAAACGGTACCGACGGCCTCGGCTTTGGGGCGTTGCCCGCTGGCAGCTACTTCAGCGACCTCGACGACTTCCACGACGAGGGCAACTACGCGCTCTTCTGGTCTTCTACGGAGTACTCTAGTAACGATGCGTACTACCTGGTTTTGGACTGCTCCTACGAGGGCGCCGGCGTGTACGACTACGATAAGAGTAGCGGCTTCTCGGTTCGTTGTGTCAAAAATCCCTAGCCCTATTTAATCCTATCCCCGCAATATTCCAGACGACCGCAGTTTTTGCAGTGGGCGCCCATCCATAGGGTGTCAAATTGGTTGATGGCGGCTTCGACGATTTGCGGGTCGTTGGTGAGAATGCCTGCCTCGAAGTTACGCTTTAATGCGCTTTTCATGCCGATGCCGGCGCCTGTCAAATTTGCGGATCCGATGTAGGCAACTTCCAGGTCAAAGATGACCATCTTGAAATGTACTCGCGGACAAAGCACTCGTTCCAGGTCCGTGGCGAGAATCGGGAATCGGTCGAAATCTTCGCGGAAATTTGGCCCGGGTTCTTTTGCGTGTACCAGGCGCACGCCCACACCGCGTTTCAACAAGCCTCCAATCTGCCCCAGCAGGGGAATGGCCTCGCCATTTTGCTTTACATACAAGTCCTTAATGTCTGCAGTTCCGATCCATAGGGTGTCACGAACTTTAGCGATGCGCTCGATGACTTCGCTGTAATGCTCTTCGTTGGCGATGTACTTGGTGAAAATTTCTGCCATCTTTTCTTTCTCAAAACAGGTTGCTTTTACTATATTGACGTAACAAAAAAAAGAGGCATCATCAACATGTGTGGAAGCATTTAGGCAGCCTTGCTAGATGATTCTCT
>NZ_MWQG01000090.1:0-1424 GCF_002210365.1 Fibrobacter sp. UWH1 | reverse complement strand
TTTGTCGGCAGCCGGGAGATATTGACATCTGGGTTTCTGGCGGGAAAAAGAGCGTCGTGGGTTTGTTGCGGGAAACCGAAATGCAGGAATCGCTGAAGGATTCGCCGCATCACACCCACATGAAAAATGATCGCGCCATCGATGTGGAAGTTCATTTCCGTACCTCTTCGGGCAATTACAATCCGTTTGCGACAAGGCAACTGCTGAAATATCTGGACTGGGAAATCCTGAACTCGGTAGAGGTTCCCGAAGGTTTCTGTGCCCATTCCATGAAGTTTGCGCTGGCCATGCAGCTATCGCACATCTATCGCCATTTTATTGGTGGCGGGGTAGGGCTCCGGCAGATTGTAGATTATTACGTGTTGCTTAGACATTCCAGCGAAAGCGAACGCCGCGAACTGATGGCGAACTTGAACCGCTTTGGACTGCGGAAAATTGCGGGGGCCCTCATGTGGCTGCTTCGTGAATCGTTTGGTCTTGACGAAAGTCTGATGCTTTGCAAGCCCGACGAATTCCGCGGGAGGTGGCTCCTGCGGGAAATCCTGCAGGGTGGCAACTTTGGTCGCCATGTAGGAGGCGGTCGCCTCAAATGGCTCTACTGGTGGCTTGGCAAGCGCAAGAAATCCTTAAGTTACTGGCGCTTCGATTTGGCGGAAACCTTCTGGGCGGAAGTCGATTACTGGAAAGTTTTTGTAGAAAACACTTCGACACGAATCCGGTTGCGCAAGATTTCATTAAGGGATGTGAAGTTCTGATAATGCTTTCGCGTTAGGCCCCGCAGCCCGCATGGGGGCGGACTCGCGCGGCGCTTGCCTTGTGCAGTTTCAAGGAGCGCGAGGCTGAACGAAAAAAAGACCGAACTGGATTTTTCCAGCTCGGTCTTTTTATAGCGCAAGAGGGCCGGCCCGACAGGGCAACGCCCATTACTTCACAATGTGACGATGATACTCCTGCAGGCTGCAAACCTCAAATCTACCGTAGTCGTGCTTGTCCATGAGGCCTTCGACGGTGGAGGTGAGGGCTGCGATGGTGGTGGTGATAGGCACGCCGCTGACCACTGCCTTGCTGCGCATCTGGATTTCATCGACCATGGCTTCGGCGCCGGTCTCGCTGGTGTTCACGATCCACTGGACTTCCTTGTCGTGGATGAGGTCCAGCAGGTTCGGGCGGCCGCGGGAAATGCGGAACACGGCGCGGGTCTTGATGCCTTCGTTGTAGAGCATGGTGGAGGTGCCGCGGGTGGCGTAGAGGCCGTAGCCCAGTTCCACCAGCTGACGGATCAGGGGCACTGCGCGGGCCTTGTCCTCGTCCTTGAGGGATACGAAGATGTTGCCCTTGTCGGGGATGCGGTTGCCGGAAGCCAGCTGGCTCTTGAGGTAGGCGAGGCCGCGGTCGCGATCCAGGCTCATGACTTCGCCGGTGGA
>NZ_MWQG01000009.1:0-118489 GCF_002210365.1 Fibrobacter sp. UWH1 | reverse complement strand
GGTTTTTGAACCATCAGCTTTTATTATATAGTTAGCACTTGTTGTCCTGCTTTAAACCATTTTTTAGGGGTTATACCCCTCCGTCTACATAATTTGGCAGCCCAAAAGTGTGATTTGCCATAGGATTCAATCCAATGCACTATCCCGCGCAAGGGATACCCCTTGGGATGCAATCCTACGCACCATCCCGCGCAAGGGATACCCCTTGGGATGCAATCCTTCGCACCATCCCGTGCGATGAATTCGCCTTCGGATTCAATCCCACGCACTATCCCGTGCGATGAATTTGCCTTGGGACGCAATCCTACGCACTTTCCGCTTTTGGGGATACCCCTTCGGATGCAATCCGGTGCCCTTCCCCACTTTTTAGCTACCAATTTGTACAGCAAACGCCTCAAATTTTACTCATTTGTTCAGCTACAAGCGTAAAAATCATAAAAAAAAGCCTAATTTGCGGCCATTGACTGCGATTTAAGATCCAGGTTATTTTTCACCGTGGAAGTTAAAATTATGCCATTTATGAATACAGGAAACAGAACAACCTCCCGACTTACGAGGAAGAACGGCGGCAGCGTGAAGCAGACCTCGTGCAAACTGTCCGCAGCGTATTTGAGGAGTACTTCTGCATCTACGGCTGCACAAAGTTCCTGAGGGAACTTAACGACCGTTCCGTAGATATCAACGAGTACAAACTACGCCGTATCATGCGCGAGACCGGGCAAGAGCGACGGGATGTATGCGCAGAACTTGCTACAACGTAATTTCGCACCGTTCGGCCTGAACCAGTACTGGTGTGGCGATATCACGTATATCCGCACGAACCTTGGCTGGATCTATCCGGCTGTAGTTAATCGCGGCACGCAGTACAGCAGTCGCGGGTATCGTAATTTGCTTAATGACTTTGGCATAGAGCCTTCTATGAGCGCGCCGGGCTGCCCGTCGGTTGCATATCGCTTGCAGAAACTTTGTGCTTAAGATGTAACTGTCGATACGAAAAAAAATGTATATTTATATCTTCAACTAATGAATATGGTTTATGAGAAACCCTCTATTAAAAAATCAACAAGTCCAGTTTATCGGTGGTATTGGTCTTTCTGTTCTGTACAATATTTTCTAGTGAATGTGTATAAATAACCTACTTAGAACGATTATCTTAACGTTTCTGATTCCCTGCGCGTTGTTTGCGCAGGTGTTGCCTGGTGAACAAGAAGAACTGGCAGAAGAAACAATACAGGACGAACCATCGCACCGCATTGATTATTTTAGCCCGAATGCGTGGGTGCTTTTAGGTTTTGGCTGGAGATATACGCTAGACGGCGATACGGTCTCGACGACAAAAGAAATAAATAATATTTTAGAGCAAAATGAATATTCCAGCGGGTATTTGACTAAATCCAAAATAATGGGGTATTCTGCCGCGACTTTAGCTATTGGCGGGCTTGCTTTTTTGCTTTCTGTTGCCTTGACTGCACCTCTTTGGATTGATACAGATAGGGAATCGACTCCTGAATGGGTGACGAAAACCGGAAACGCGATTATCGCGTCTATCCCTCTAGATTGGTTGCTGCTGTATGAATCTAATCGGTATTATCAGATGTCTATAGATAGCTACACGCTTGGTGGCGATGTAATGGTGGGGAATGAAACAAACCAGAAATCGATAAGAACTTCCAAGATAATGAATTATGTTGGTATCGCAATGACTTTGGGTACGGTTTTGCTTTTGGATGTGGGTTTGAATAAAAAATCTAATGATGATTCTAGCGCTAATCTGTATTTTGCAGGAGCGGCGTTTTTGATACCGCTGGATTGGTTTGTCCTCGCACTTTCTCATTAGTTATAAAGTTCGCCCGGCGCATCACGAAGATGGCCGGGCATTTTTAGTTTACTACATCTCGGCGATGAGTTTTTTGGCTAGGGCCTGGCCTTCGTCGTATTGGGCTTGAGTCAGGCGGCCACTTGCCAGCAGGTAATCGCCCAGGTCGGTGGCGGTATCGCAGTTTTCTTCGGTAATGTCGCTGCGCTTGATGAAGGCCTTGTTGAGAGTGGTCACGATAATCTTGACATCCCCCATAAAGGTGATTTTCTTGATGTATTCAAGGTCGTAATCGATTTTAGCTTCCCAGGTAATGGCATTGCGGCCGCTAATCTGGGCCAGGCCGCTAAGGCCCTGGCGCACGGTGTGGCGTTT
This sequence comes from Fibrobacter sp. UWH1, assembly GCF_002210365.1. Classification (NCBI taxonomy): domain Bacteria; kingdom Pseudomonadati; phylum Fibrobacterota; class Fibrobacteria; order Fibrobacterales; family Fibrobacteraceae; genus Fibrobacter; species Fibrobacter sp. UWH1. The sequence continues at coordinate 116,298 of NZ_MWQG01000009.1, read as the reverse complement.
GCGCTGTTCCGGAGTCATAAAGACCATGTCGCGAACCAGCTGGGGCCTGGGGCCGATTACAGCCATGTCACCCTTGAGAATGTTGAAGAGTTCCGGCAATTCATCGAGGCTGGTACTGCGCAAGAACTTGCCGTACTTGGTCAGGCGAACGTCATCGGGGAGCAGTTTTCCATCCTTGTCCTTGGCATTGGTCATGGTGCGGAACTTGACCAGCTTAAAGATGCGTTCGTCCTTACCCGGGCGGGGCTGGGTAAAGAAGGGATTGCCCCCCATCTTGATCGCACCGAGGATCGTAAGAGCAACAAGCACCGGGCTCAGGCAAATGATTGCCATGAGCGCACAGAAGAAGTCGATTAGACGTTTGAAACAGTTAGCGTACATCAAAGCAATCCCTGATAGTTGCGATGATGGCATCCTGCTGTTCAGGGGTCATCTTGTTGTCGCTGGGCAGGCACAGGCCACGTTCAAAGATGTCGGCATCCACGTCTTCGCAGGAGCCTGCGATGTAGGCGTTGGTGCGGGCACGGCCATTACCCTGGGCGGTAATGAAGGCATGGCTGCGGTAGATGGGCTGCATGTGCATGGGTTTCCAGATGGGGCGGCCTTCTGCATTCATGGCGGCAATCTTTTCAAGGATTTCGGTGGGGCAACTCTTGCCCGCTTCATGAACATACAGGGCGTCGGTTTCACCGCGGACCTGCTTGCACATGGCTTCCTTATCGATAATCATGCAGCTGAGCCAGAAGTTGGGTTCGCTACAGGATTCGTAGGGGTTCATCTGAACGGGCAATCCCTTGAAACCTTCCTTGTAGCGCATGTATATGGCCTTTTTCTGGGCGATGTGTTCTTCAAGGTAAGGCATCTGTCCACGGACAACACCGGCAATCACATTGCTCATGCGATAGTTGAAGCCCACTTCTTCGTGCTGATACCAGCTGGCAGCTTCGCGGCTCTGGGTACTCCACTTGCGGACCTTGTCAGCGTCTTCCTTGCTGTTGGTCAGGAACATACCGCCAGCACTTCCGGTAATGATCTTGTTTCCGTTAAAACTGATGGCGTTAAAGTCACCAAAATTACCGGTTTGCGTTCCCTTATAGCTGGCCCCAAAACTTTCGGCAGCATCTTCGATCATCAGCGCACCGTGTTTTGCGCAGATGGCGCGGATTTCATCTACCTTGGCCGGGGTTCCGTACAGGTGAACCAAGACAACCAGGCGGACTTCGGGATAAATTTCAAAGGCCTTTTCCAGGGCCACCGGATCCATGTTCCAGGTATCCCGTTCGGTATCGATAAACACGGCTTCGCCATTTTCGTAGGCGATGGGGTTCACGGTAGCGTCGAAAGTCATGTCGCTGCAGAAAACCTTGCGACCTTTCAGGGAGCCCTCGCCCACCTTGGGCATTCCGTAAAGGGCTTCGCCGGCCAGCTTTGCACAAAGGTGAAGGGCGGCGGTACCGGCACTCAGGGCAACGGCATACTTGCAGCCAACCTTTTCGGCTACAAGGCGTTCCACCTCGTTAATGTTTGCGCCAACGGTACTCATCCAGTTGGTTTCGTAAGCTTCCTGAACGTACTTAATTTCGTCACCATGCATGGTGGGGCTAGAGAGCCAGACTTTCTTTTCGAACTTTGTCATAGTGCGCCAAATCTAGCATAAAAAAGGACCCCATAAAGGGGTCCATTTGTATCGGAGTAGCCAGATGGCCAAAATGTTCGCTTCGCTCTCGACAATTTCAATCGAACTGATTCGTCTGTCTCTTACTGACTGCACAAATACAAGAAAGGCACCCCTAGGGGGTGCCTTTCTTGTATCGGGGTAGCCAGATTCGAACTGACGACATTCTGCTCCCAAAGCAGACGCTCTACCAGGCTGAGCTACACCCCGATTATCTAAAAGAAAAGACCGATTCCGATTACTCGAAACCGGCCTTTCCTGAGCTACGAAGGGCTCGAACCTTCGACCCACGCCTTAAAAGGGCGTTGCTCTACCAACTGAGCTAGTAGCCCGAGTGAGACCAAATATATTAAAGGTTTCCCGTTTTGTAAAGACAGACCTTGGAATTTATTTATAAATTTAGACCATGACTTCCAGATTCTCTTTACCCGTACTGGCATTGGCCGTTGCAATTCCGTCTAGTAGCTTCGCCTATTTTACCCAGGGCGACGCGGGTCAAGAGGTCTTCTCCTTCATAAACACCTTCGACAGCCCCCGCAATGCGGCTCTCGAAAAGTCGGCGGGCGCCCTGCCCTCTACCGACCCTTCTATCGTACAGATCAACCCGGCTTCGGTCAGGCTCCCAGAGGGCAAGAACCACGTTGTGGCCGCCCATTGGCAAACAGGCGACCTGGCCGAAAATCAGGGTAGCCTTTATTATACAGGGCATTACGACAAGTATATTTTCCAGGTTTCCTACAACTGGCTGGATTACGGCACCATCGACGGTTACGACGAACTGGGCGAAGCCACCCATATAGAATACAAGCCTTTTAGCCAGTTGATTACCGCCTCTATTTCGTTCCCCCTCAAGCATTTTAGCTTCGGCGCAACGGCGAAGGTGGCCACCGACAAGCTGGCCGAAGAGGCTGGCGACCGTATGGCTGTCGGTGCGGCATTCGACTGGGGTGTTACCTGGCAATCCGACTCCAAGCGCTGGGGGTTTGCCGTTATGGCCAGGGACTTCGGCTCCCTGCTCCGCGACTATGTCGATGACGGCGAGAACGAATACTACCCCATGTCCCAGACTTTTGCCGTGTCCACCTACTTTAGGCCCAAGTCACTCCCCCGCCTTACGGTTTTTGCCGACAGCGACTTTCCCCGCTATCAAGAGGCGTTCCTGAGTCTGGGTGGCGAATACGCCCTGGGCCAGAGTTTCGCAGTCCGAGTGGGTTTTGAACGCGCCTGGCTAGACCTGATCCGCGACGCCAAGGAACTGATGGCATCCGAGAGCCGCCCCGACGAAACTCAGAATGCCCACATGGTTAGCGCAGGTCTGGGCTACAATGCCAACCTGTTCTCCCTGGACTACAGCTTCTCTTACCTAGCCGAGAGCCTTGGCATCGAACACCGCCTTGGCCTCCGCGTGAATTTCTAGCCCCGCATTTTTCGGCAGTTGACCCATGCGACAGTTCGACGTTTTTGTCTTTGATGAACCTGGCGAAGATTTCGACCGTTGGGCTCCCCCTTTTACAGACCCGGCCCTGGGCTGGTTCCATACCGACCGCTGGAACGGCGACCTAGAAAAGCTGGAAGCCGAGTGGATCGTATTCGCCCACCCTTCCATCAAGATCGACCGAGACTTCTTGAACGAGTTGGCCATCGAGACCGACAGCTTCCCCATGGTAGACGCCTTCGCCCCCCGCGTAAAGGCCCGTGACCATTTCTTTGGCGGACTGGCCGTAGATGGCAGCCGCGGGTTCAGCCCCATCGGCGAAGAAGAGGAACTGCGCTACGTGGCGGCCCCCATCCCCCTGATCGGCGTTTTCTCTAGGCGCATTATCCAGCGTACCGGACTTTTCGACTTGACATTGCCCAAGGAATTCAGGCTCATGGATTATAGTTTGCGCATGGCCCATGCCGGAGGCAAGATGTTCAGCGTCCCCTATCTGGTGGCCCACGCCAACGAAAATGATTTGGGAGAAGCAACAGGTACATCTAACGATTTATTCAAGGTTATAGACGGGGAATTCTTAAAGGCAGAGTCCAGCGTTCATCCGCTGTGGAACATGCTTTACACGACGCTCCCCGTAAGCAACTTGATGAAGTTTACCGCATGCCACCCCACCACGGTTCTGGACTTTTTCAAGACCCGCGAACTGAAGATCAAGCGAGACAAGGCCACAGCCCTGAGCAAGCTGACCGAAAAGCATTTAAGGGATATTTCAGCTAAAAGAAAATCCAGATAGCGATCCAGAAGACCATCAGGCAGAATTCCATTTCTCTAGAGATTCTAGAGAGCAGGGTGCTGCAGAAGGTCATCCCAACAAGCGCCATAATACGGGTCCAGGCCACATCCATCCCGCGGTAGTACAGCGAGATTCCACCGAACAGTTCGATCCAGCACCACAGCCCTTGAGCCAGCACCAGATAGCGGCGGCGGTACTTGGGCAGCGACGTTGTAGAAAAGCAGAGGCACAGGCCCATCATGCGGAAGGGGTACATTTCTCCGGCCGGGCCCAGGCTTCCGTCAAAGGCGAAGAAGGAGAACAGGCAGAACAGCAAGAGGGCGAAGGCCAGCAGCAGGCCGTTCTTGTAGAATCCGGAATTCTTGCGCCAGAGGAAAGTGGCGCAGCCCAGAATAAAGACGCAAGCCAAGGCATTGGGCAAGGTTGTCATGGAGCCTCCTTGTCCGAGGGTTCAACGGCGGCCTTTTGTTCCGCGGATTTTTGTTCCGCGGATTTTTGTTCCGCCAGCTGTTTCATGTAGGCGGCCAGGGCGTGGGCGTCAGCCTGGGTCATACGATTTCCAAAGGCGTTCATGTTGTTGCGCCCGTTCATGATAACCGCGGTCAGGGAATCCAGGCCCAGGGAATCGATGCGGGCCAGGTCCAGCTTTTGAGGCACGGGGTAATATTCACGAACAAACTTCTGGTTGAAATTTCCATCGGCGCCGTGGCATGTGGCGCAGCGGGAATTCCACAGCAGCACAGGGTTGTGGCTGTCGGCAGAAACGCTTAAGGGTTTGTCGTCAGAAACGCTTGCCGCCGTAGAGGAGCCGCCTCCATAAAGCATTCCCCCTAGGAGCGCCACAATCATGATCATCAAGGTTAGCAGTACCTTCCCGCGAACCCCAAAATTCGGGAAAACCCGGTTTTCACGTACAAACTTAAGGCAGAGCACAAAGGTGGTCACCAGGGCCACGATGGGGTACAGCACAGGGATCACGTTTACAAAGCCTGCCCCGGCGCTTATGAAGACTTCCTGGTCAAAGCTCCAGACGCAGAACAGGACCGCCGACAGGATGCCCACCAGCAGCGGCATCCGGAGCATCTTGAATTCCACGGTTGTCCAGGGGACTTTGTAGCTGTTGTCTTCTTCGATTTCGGGCGTTTCGTTCTGGGCCAGCTCGCTGCCGTCCACTTCGCCAAAGTAGGCGCTGTCTACAGCAATGTAGGAGTCCAGCTTTTTACGCAGGCGGAAGAACATCAAGATGAACAGCCCCACAGAGAACGACATGAGGCCGTAATCGGCCCAGTGCAGAATTCCATCCCGGGTGTTCATGGAGGGGATCACCAGGTAGAGGCGTTCCGCAAACAGTCCAAAGAGAATGCAGAAGTTCACCAGGGCTCGCAAGGTCCTGTTATCGCGAATGGCTTCCACCCAAAGCAGCTGGGGAATCACGCCGGCAAGGATTACAGCGGGCAGGCAGATTTCACCCTTCTGCAAGAAATCCCAGAACCAGATGACGATCAAGGTCCAGGAACAGCAGAGCATCAGGCGTTCCAGCAGACGCACGCGATAGCCTTCGGCCCAGAGCAGCGCATTCACAAGAGCCAGCCCCGAGTAGATGGCACCCGCAATAAAGTACATGGGGAAGAACGCCCCCTGCCACTGGGGAACGAAGGTGGTGGCAAAGTCTAGGCTTACGATGGTATGCACCCACAGCACCAGGGGGAACAGCAACCAGGCCAGAGGGCGGCGGAGTTTCGCCAGGGCGGGAACCACGTTGCTTTTTAAATGGGTAAAGAAGAAGACCAGCGACAGGGTGCCGTAAACGGCGATGCAGCAGAAATCCCAGACCAGGGGCGAACGCAGGTTGGCAAAGTTTCCGCGGGCATCGGCAAAGGGGGCCACCATATAAAAGTTTTCCATAACGCCCAGGTGCATCAGGGGGAACAGCGCCGCAATCACCAGGCTGCAGAGTGTCGAAAGCTCCGCAATCACTGCGGTGCGGCGGTCCATGCGCACGCCCAGCGCCAAGAAGATGGCAGAGATCAGCGTACCCGCATGGGCAAGGCCGATCCAGAAAACGAACAACGCGATGGGCGTTCCCCAGAAGGTGTTGCCATCGGTGGCCCACGCTGCGGGGCCTTCGTAAAGGGTATAGCCCAAGGCGGCAAGCCCAGGCAAGAACAGCACCAGGCCCACGTAGAACAAGATTTTCTGGATAGTCCAACCCTGCACTAGCGCTTCCCCATCATGTAGACAACAGACGGACCAAAGGCAGCCAGTTCCTTGGGCGCATACAGTTGACGGTTTCGGGTGGCCTCAACCAGGGGCGACTTTTCGTCTAGCCAGTTTCCGAAAACGATCGCCCCCCTGGGGCAGGCTTCGGCGCAGGCGGTCTTTACACCGCGACCAAGCCATTCACCGCCATTGGGCAAAAGGGCGGCCTCGGTCTTGAAGCGGGCGCGGTCATCTTGAAGGCGATGGAGGCAAAGGCTGCATTTTTCCATGACGCCTTTTTCGCGGAGGGGAACCTGTGAATTGAACTGGTGAGCCAGTCCCATTTTCTGGGCATCGTTAAAGTTGAACTTGCGGGCATGCATGGGGCAGTTGGCTCCGCAAAAACGGGAGCCGGCGCAACGCTTGTACATCATGGCGCTAACGCCGTCGGGTGTGTGGTTGGCGGCTCCTGTGGGGCAAACTTTTTCGCAGGGTGCGTCCTCGCAGTGGGCGCACATAAAGGGGGCGGCTCCGTGTGGTTCGATCCAATGCATAAAGCGACCGTCGGCTGCTTCTTCGTCGGTTACCAGCGGCACATTATTCTCTAGGTTGCAAGCCAGAATGCATTTGCCGCAACCGTCGCAGGCATCCAGGTCGATGGCCATGCCAAAGCGGTTGACGAGGGAGGCTCCGGCGACCTTCAAGGGGCCGGGCGCATTGACTCGCACCAGGTTCAAACTTTCCTTGGCCTTCGAAAGGGCCAGCTTGACTTCGTCCTGGAATCGCTTTAGGCTGGGGGCCGAAGGGGTCTCCCCCACAAAGGGAATCTTGCGGCAGCCAAACAGCAGGCCGGCCGCAGCCATCAGAGAACATGCCTTAATGAATTCACGACGGTTCATAAAATTACCTATGGCATGCGGCGCAGTAAGTGGCCGCCTTCTTGAATTGGCGATCCTGGAATGTTTCGCCCCGATGGCACTGCAGGCAAGACTTCATGTCGAACTTTTCGCCGCCGTAGTTGTTGCGGGCGACACCCCCATGGCAATCGGCACATTTTACGCCGGCGGCATTATGAACGCCGTGATGGAACACCACATGTTCCGGCAGCTTGGGGACCACCTTCCAGGGTTCTTCGGGAGCCTTGGCCAAAACTTCATCCAGCTTTTCGATGCCTTCGCTTTCGGTTAAAGGCAGGCGGTGGCAATCCATGCAGTCCCTCTTAGAAGGCAGCAGGGCCCGCCCACCGGAACGGGATCCGCTATGGCAGGCGGCACAGTCCATGCCGATGGAATCACCATGAAGCTGATGATCGAAGGGAATTGCGTTGTCTTTAAAGTTTGCGTTTCCTACCCGAGAATCCACAGGGCTCTGGCTCCAAAGGAAATCCCCAAGCAAGAAGGCACAGACAATGGCAAATGCCAAGCCCAGAAACTTCATTTGGGCCTCGTCTGATCATCGGGATTCTTTAGCAGGTACAGAAGCCAGGCCGTCATCATCTTGGCCTGGGGCTCGGTCAGGGGCGTAATGTCCATGGCGGGCCATTCGTCGGGGTGCTTGGGCGTGGGGTGCATCAAGTACTGCACCAGTTCCTGGGGGTTAGACTCGTATTGGGCGGCGTTGTCGTGCATGGGAGGGGCGGCAAACTTTCGGGCCCAACGATGACAGCCCTTGCACTCGTCATCGAAAAACTCACGGGCGTTGGTCTTAAGTTCCGGGGTTACTTCGGGCAAGGCAAAATCAAGAGCGAACAGGCCGCTCACCAGCACAAACACACCGACTAAAAACTTAAAACGAACTCCCATCATAAAGTGAAATATACCATTTTTCTATTTTTTGTCTTATGGGTATTATCGAAATCATCGTTATCGCCATTGTAGAAGCCATGGATTGCTTCGCGGTTTCCATCGCTACGGGTTTAAGCAAGACAGGGATCCCCTATTCCAGGGCATTACTTCAATCTATTTCCTTTGGAGTTTTCCAGGGCGGCATGACCTTGCTGGGGTATTTCCTGGGCAACTTTGCAGAACGTTGGTTCAGCTCCATCGGCACCCCCATCGCCTGCACCATCCTCTGCATTCTGGGCGGACGCATGATCTGGGGCGCAGTCCGTGGTAGCGACGAGGCGGCAGAGACCAGCGCCAAGAACCTGAGCGTAGCCAACATTTTGCTCATGTCCGTCGCCACAAGCATCGACGCCTTTGCCGTGGGAATTTCATTCGCCTTTATTAACGCCAACATGGTGTTCGCCACTTCGGCAATCGCCGTGGCCAGTTTTATGATGGGAGTTATCGGTTACGAAATCGGCCGCCATGCCGCAAAGCAGTTCAAGACCAAGATTCCCGAGATTATTGCAGGAATCATCCTCATTGGCATCGGCGTAAAAATGTTATTCTAAATATGGGTTAATCAGTTCAGGAACGCATACTTTAAAAACAGGGTTTATATGGATCAGAAGGAAATTGACCGCAGCCGATATTTTGAACTGAAGACTCAGTTGGAAGAAGCCAGCCGCCTTTATTACAAGGAAGGCGTCTCCCCCATGAGCGACCAGGATTTTGACTTTGGCCTCAAGGAGATGGAAGCGCTTGAAAAGAAATATCCTGAACTGGGAAATTACAGCAGCCTGACCCGCAACGTGGGCAGCGACCTGACCAACGACTTTGCCAAAGTGACCCACGCCGTGCCGATGCTCAGTATCTCTAACGTGTACAGCGCCGAAGAGATGGCGGAATTCGTGGAAGCCGCCGAAAGAGGGCTGGAGGATTTAGGTGAGAGACTGGATTCAGACGAGAAGCAGGAAGCTAGTGCCTCAGACCTCAAGGCAGGAACCTCAGACCTCAAGGCTGGAACCTCCAAATGGATTTGTGAACGAAAGATCGATGGCGTCAGCCTTAGTGTGGTTTACGAAAATGGCCGCCTGAAGCAGGCCGTTACCCGCGGCGACGGCGCCCAGGGCGATGACGTCACCTTGAACGCCTTGACCATCGCCGACATTCCTGAATTTTTTGACGCCAAGAAGTTGAAACTGGATCCGTCAGAAATTCCCCAGGGAACATTCGAAGTCCGTGGTGAAGTCTATATGGAACGTGAGGCCTTTGACCGCCTGAACGAACAGCTGATCCTTGAAGGCAAGAAGATTTTCCAGAACTGCCGCAACACCGTTTCCGGTTCCTTGAAGCTGAAGAACGTCAGCGAATGCAAGACCCGCCCCATGCGCTTCTTTGCCTACCATATTCCCCAGAGCGGCAACGCCACCCATCAAGAAAACCTGGAACAGCTCAGGAAGTTGGGCTTTAACACCAACCAGTTCTGGACAGCCAACACCGCCGACGAAATCATGAAGATTTCAGAAGTGATTGGCGCCGACCGCGACAACCTCCCCTTCGATATCGACGGCATGGTGGTCAAGCTGAACAATCTAAACCAGCAGCGCGCATTGGGTACCACCAGCAAGAGCCCCCGCTGGGCCATCGCCTACAAGTTCAAGGCGGAACGTGCCTACACTCCCCTGCTTTCTGTAGAATTCCAGGTAGGGCGTACCGGTGCCGTCACCCCCGTTGCCAACCTGGCTCCAGTCCGTCTGGCAGGAACAACCGTCAAGCGCGCCACCCTCCACAACTTTGACGAAGTGGCTCGACTGGACCTCCACTTTGGCGATACCGTCGGTGTAGAAAAGGGCGGTGAAATCATCCCCAAGATTACCGACGTCAAAAAGGAATTGCGCCCCGAAGGAGCCCTCCCCGTAACCGCCCCTGCCAACTGCCCGGAATGTGGCACGCCCCTCACCCGCATCGAAGGCGAAGTGATTCTGCGCTGTGAAAACTTGCACTGCCAGGCTCAGGTACAATGTCTGTTCGAACACTTCGTTAGCCGCGAAGCCATGAACATCGAAAACCTGGGGCCCAGTCTTATCGCAAGTCTTATCGCCACCGGGAAAATCAAACGGATTCCCGACCTGTACCGCCTTACGCAAGAAGACCTGGAAAGCCAGGAACGTATGGCCAAGAAGAGCGCCAAGAACGTCTTCGACGCCATCCAGGCCAGCAAGGAACGCAGCCTCGAAAATCTGCTCCACGGTCTCGGCATCCGTTTCGTCGGACGTACCAGCGCCCGCAATTTCGCAAAGCATTTCCGCACGCTAGAAGCCATCCGCACCGCCCCCATGGAAGAACTGCTAAAAGTTCAGGATGCCGGACTAGTCATCGCCAATTCCGTATATGAATTTTTCCACAAGCCCATGTACACCGCCGAAATCGACGAGCTGGTGGAGCTGGGCTGCCCCACCGAATTCAAGGGAGTTATCAAGACTCTGTTCGCCGGGCAGACCGCAGTCATTACAGGAACATTGCCCACCATGGACCGCGACGAGGCCCGCAAACTTATCGAAGAGAATGGCGGCAAGGTCAGCGGATCTGTAAGCAAGAAGACCAGCTGGGTATTGGCAGGCGAAGCTGCAGGCAGCAAGCTTACCAAGGCAAATGAATTGGGAATCCCCGTCCACGACGAGGCCTGGCTGCTGGAACAGATTTCTGCAAACGATTCCAATGCCGATGGAGCCGCCGCAGAAAGTTCAGACAATAAAAAAGCCGAGCCCGCCAACTCTGGCGAACAGCTCAGCCTTTTCTAGAACATCAATTAGGGAGCTGCGGTTGCTGCAGGGGCAGCGGCCTTTGTCAGCTTGTTCTTGACGCACCTCAGGGAGAATGCTGCATTGTCGAAATCTTCGGCACTGGTAAAGTCATCCCTGTTGTTCACTAAGTACCAGTAGACGGCACCGAGGCCATCGCCACCGGCAGCGGTCCAGAAGTAAGTGCTGGATCCAAGCTCCATGTATTCGCCGTCAGACATACGGCTACCCGAAGGCAAGGCGTTAAAACCAGATGCAGCAGAAATCGGAGCGCCACCACGGGCCCAGAATTCCCTGTTCTTCAAGGCGGCTCCTACGCCACCCTTACGCTTGCTCAAGGCAAACTGCCCCAGTTCAATCCATTCTTCGTTGGTGGGAATATGCCAGCCATCGGGGCAGATACCCTGGTGTTCCTGGGTGATTCCGCCAGACATGGAATTGTCCACATAGTCAGCAGGCAAGCGCATGGCCACAGACCAGGGGTAAAGTCTGCCATAGGAACGGCAGCGAGAATCCTTGTCTTCGTAGCAGTAGCTGCCCGGAGCGGCAAACCTCAGGTTTTCGGACATCCAGATTGTACTTCCAACGGCAACGGTCCTGTACTTGTTTTCGTCGCGCTTATCCACAAAGGCGGTACTGTCGTAAAGTTCGTCATCGTCAGGCGGATCCATAATGCAACGCAGGTAGTAAGCCTCATCCTTGCGGGCCGTATCCAGAATGAAGTCGTCATCGTCAAAGCTCAGCTTGCGGACTTCCGCCCTCAAGGAATCCACTTCGGTTCCGCTCCAGAAGCCAGTCAAAGTACCGTTACCCTCAAAGGCCAGCGACGGAACCCAGGTCGGATCCACCACGCAGGAATCGGCGTAGACGGTATCGGCCGGAGACGTCTTGGTGGGGCCAGGCAAAATGGCCTTGATAACGCTGACGCAAGTTTCCTTAGGCTTGGTGTACTTGCACACGCCAAAGGCTTCGCCATTAAAGCCAAATCCATTTTCGCCCATCAGCGCATCTTCACTTTCGTCCCAACCAGTTCTAGAACGGAGGTTGGTACCCACGCCAACAGCTTCGTCGATATCCTTCAGGTAGGCGTTCAGTCGGGCAAAATCCAGAGACGTGGGGACGTGCCAGCCATTGGGGCAGATACCCTTGGGCTTACGCTTCGAAATAGAATCCTTACCCACAGACTGATTGAACTTCTGGTCCAGCTTTACCACACCGGCCCATGTATAGAGACGTCCATACTTCTGGCAATTTTCTTCCTTGTTGGCATAGCAATAGCTACCCGGAACCTTCACGTCCAAATTGTTAGCCATCCACACCTGATCACCAATATGAACGGTCTGGGTCTTGCGTCCCTGAATTTCCACCACCTTGGGTTCAACCTTAGGCACAGGAGGAGGCGGTTCCTTAATTTCATAGAGGCGGTCTTCTACGCAACGCACAGAGGCCCCCGTTTCCTTGGTATCATAATTGCCTTCCATGGATCGGGAGTCATAGTAGATCCACCAGTTTCGCGCACCGCCGTCATCATATTCAGTAGAAGTCCAGAATACAGCGGAACGGCCCAGGTCAAAAAAGCGGCCTTCAAAATCACGTTCACCACCGGGCAGTGCATTAAAGCCAAACTCATCGGTTCCGCCAGGAATACGCAATTCCTTTTCCCAACTTTCGGTAGACTTGAGGCTCAAGGCCACACCGTCGCTCACGCCCTTCTTGGCCACGAAGAACTTCAGCTTTTTCCATTCCTTGTTAGAAGGAAGGTGCCAGCCCGTGGGGCAAATGTCGTGGATCTTGCCCTTCTTGTACTTGCCCACGAGTTTCTGGATGGAATGGGAGTTGTAATAATCCACCAGCATCATGGCCATGGCCCAGTTATAAAGGCGGCCATACTTTTCACAATTGAAGTCCTTCTTTTCGTAGCAGACGCTTCCTCTTACATTATAACGCAGATTCTCGGCCATCCAGCGCTGTTCGCCAATCTGGACCGTCTTATAGACACGTCCATCGCGATTATCCTGAACGTCAGGCATCTTTTCAACATGGGCAAAAGCCACGGAACACAAAAAAAGAACAAATACAACAAATAAATTCATAACAAACCCTCATTCTCCAATATAATAACATAACCTCCAATCAAATTAACGAAATAAAGCAATAGCATTGCCAATAAGTCCACAAGACAAAGGCCCCTGATCGCTCAGGGACCTTTTTTATGGGAGAAATCCAGGAACCTATTTCTTTATTCCGAAATCGCTGTCGCTCATGCCATAGAAGCGGATGTCGTCCAGCCAGATTTCCAGGTCTTCGTTAACCACTTCTCCGTAAGAGGAGCCGTTGCTAAACTGAAGGTTGAAAACGTCGTCGTTGTGGTCCAGCCATTCGGCACCGCTAATCTGCAAGTCAGACCATGCGCTTGCCACCCACTGGTCGAACCAGACCGTATACTGTTTCCATTCATCGGTCAAGTCGATTTCGGTACCGAAAGCACCCCAGGTATCGGCGCAGCAGGTATCGGCGTAATCAGTCTTCCAGTTGATCTTGAAGGAACCGGTACCCTTTGCCCAGAAGGTCATTGCCTTCAGATTCTTGAAGTCGAAGCGCTTTTTGTTATCGCTATCGAACTGAGTACCGAAACCAGCCCACGGGTAGGAATCGCCTTCCAGGTGGATCTTCACATAGAGACCGCGACCATCGTGACCATTCTTCGTGATCATCTGTTCGAAGTTGGTCTTTTCGTAGGAATTGGTGGTATCGGCAACCATGATTCCGGTGATAATGGTATCGCCAGATTCAATGGTCATATTGCTGGTGGGAATGCAGTAGGCATACCAGCTGGGGGCATCGGAAAGTTCGTCGCCCTTGGACTTGGCAACCTTAGCGGCGAGAGCGCTAACATGAATGGAATCGCCATCGAAACCGTCAAAGTCGTCCAGCAGCACATAACCCAGAGTATCCAGATCCGGATAGACAGCGTCATCGAAAGTCATGGTGGGGTGCAGCAAGGCACGCATCAGGTAACTACGCCATTCGTCCTTGTTTTCGTCATACACGCCGAAGCCCGAGCTGAATTCCCAGTAGGCAGTTGCGAAGCCAAGGGAGTGAGCCAGATAGGAGATGTAGGAAGTCCAGGTTTCGCGGGAGACAGAGTCTGCGGCTTCATAGGCGCCAAATTCACCCAGGTATACAGGAATATCATGCTTGTCAGACCAGTCCTTGATCTTGCTGAAAGCTGTCCTTACAGCTCTCTTCTGACCCGGAGTGGCACGCCATTCGGTACCCGTTTCGTACTTGGGATCCACAAAGTCTGCACCCTGGTGAGTGAAGTTAAACGGATCGTAGTAATGGAAGGTCACGATGATATTTTCAACGCCGGCAGGCAGAGAAAGAGCGGCTGCGGAGTTGTAGGAATTGTAGTTGTAGGTACCCACCATGATAACTCGGGCAGGATCAGCTTCGCGAACCACATTGATAATGGAAGCCACGACACTGTTCCACTTATCGTTGGTCAGCTTGCCGCGAGGTTCGTTCAAGGTTTCCACGACCAGGGAGTCGGGAGAATACTTGATCACGTTAGCCATCATCTGCTTGTACACGCTCAAGAGGCAAGGAGTTTCCTCGTCAGGATTCTCGTACATGGCATCCCAATGGTGGGTGTTGATTACAGCGATCATACCATTCTTGATCGTATGGTCTACAGCCCAGAAGACCTGCTTCATCCAATCTTCATCTACGACGCATTCTGCGCCTTCGCCAGTCACATGTTCTTCCCAACTTACAGGAATACGGATGTTCTTGAAACCGGAATCGGCCAAGGCCTTGAAATCCTTGGGCTTGATCGTTTCGCTCCAGTTGCTCTTGAACTGGGAATCGTCAAACCCCTTGAAGTTCGTATTGGGAGCTTCGAAAACGTTGCCCAGGTTAATACCTGCGCCCATGTCCTTGACCAGCTGATTTGCGCGGGCCTTCACTTCGTAAACGATGCTCGAAGAAGAAACTTCCTCATCCGTAGAATCCTTGACGCTAGAAGAAGACTCATCCTTGTCTTCATCCTTGGAATCAGAAGAAACCACCACATCGTCTTCGGAAGATGCAGAAGAAGAAGAATCGTCAGAGCAAGCTGACAGGCCGAATGCCAGAAGACCTGCAACCATACCGGTCATGCAAAACTTCATCTTGGATTCGAGATATTTTGAAATGTTCATACCAACCTCTTTCTTATGTACACCCATAATCTATTCCAATTCGGAATACAGGAAATCAACTAAGATGAAAAAGTTGTTTTCTCTTGTACACACCTCCGAAATGCAAAAAGGACTAGTCTTTTCGACTAGTCCTTTTTGTGAGAGCGAGCGCTATCGGAGGTTCTTTACCGGCGATTTGCGCGAGCGGTCTTGATGTGAGCAAAAAGGACTAGTCTTTTCGACCAGTCCTTTTTGTGAGAGCGAGCGCTATCGGAGGTTCTTTACCTGCGATTTGCGCGAGCGGTCATCTTAGCAAGCGCCCTGCCACTTCATAGCATCAGCAACCTTGAGGAAGCCAGCGATGTTTGCACCCATAACGAGGTTCTTCTTGTCGCCGTACTTTGCAGCAGCGGAAGAAGCAGCCTGGTAGATGGAGGTCATGATGCCATCGAGCTTAGCGTCGACTTCAGCGAAGGTCCAGGAGAGACGTTCGGAGTTCTGAGACATTTCGAGACCGGAGGTAGCAACGCCACCAGCGTTTGCAGCCTTAGCAGGTCCAAACAGAACGCCAGCCTTGAGGAAGGCTTCGATTGCTTCCGGAGTAGAAGGCATGTTAGCACCTTCAGCAACAGCCATCACGCCGTTAGCGATAAGAGCCTTTGCGGATTCTTCGTCGATTTCGTTCTGAGTTGCGCACGGGAGAGCGATGTCGCACTTGACAGTCCAAACGCCCTTAGAACCTTCGTGGTATTCAGAACCCGGAACGCGCTTTGCGTATTCGGAGATACGGCCGCGTTCGACTTCCTTGATCTGCTGAACAACTTCAACCTTGATGCCGTTCGGGTCGTAGATGTAGCCGTTGGAGTCAGAAACGGTAACAACCTTTGCACCGAGTTCCTGAGCCTTCTGGGTAGCGTAGATAGCAACGTTACCGGAACCGGAAATAACAACGGTCTTGCCAGCGAAAGAGGTGTTGGCGAGGTCCTTGAGCATTTCGCGGGTGAAGTAGCAGAGGCCGTAACCGGTAGCTTCGGTACGAGCGAGAGAACCACCGTAGGAGAGACCCTTACCAGTGAGAACGCCAACGAATTCGTTGCGGATACGCTTGTACTGACCGAACATGTAACCGATTTCGCGAGCGCCAGTACCCTGGTCACCAGCCGGAACGTCGGTGTCAGCGCCGATGTGCTTGCAGAGTTCAGTCATGAAAGACTGGCAGAAGCGCATCACTTCGTTATCAGACTTGCCCTTGGGTTCGAAGTCGGAACCGCCCTTGCCGCCGCCCATGGGGAGAGTAGTCAGGGAGTTCTTGAAGATCTGTTCGAAGCCGAGGAACTTCAGCATGGAGAGAGTCACTTCGCCACGGAGACGGAGACCGCCCTTGTAAGGACCGATAGCGGAGTTGAACTGAACGCGGTAACCGCGGTTAACCTGAACGTTGCCCTTGTCATCCAACCAAGGTACGCGGAAAGTGATAACGCGTTCCGGTTCGACGAGGCGGTCGATCACGCCGTTGGTTTCCCAGGATTTGTCCTGAGCGAGAACGGGGTCCAGGGATTCGAGGAATTCACGAACAGCCTGGTGGAAGAGAGCCTGGTCCGGATCGCGAGCGACGACCTTTTCATAGACGGACTTGAGGTAAGCATTCTGGATTGCCATAATATTATCTCCAATGAGAGTTGTTGTTTAGATAAAACTTTGTACCATCGAGTGGTATTTCTGTTACGGAAATAAAGATAACAAATAATGAAAAAAAACAAGTGGTATTGTACAAAAAACGTTCATTTCCTACATTTTTGTAAGTTAGTTTTTCAGCAGATTTTACAATTGCGTTTTTTGATTAAATTTAAAGGGTCATACTTCCAAAAACTTACATTTTTGTAAGTCCTCCATTTTCACCCCCAATTTGTAAACATAGTTTTACACTTCGTTTTACGAAAAACGTCATCCCAACCCCCTTAAACAGACAAAAAGAGCCCCCTTTCGAGGGCTCTTCATTACAATTTTTGGAAAAAACCGGGCTCAGTCCGTCTAACTTTACTTGACCGTCTGAACAAGTACTTCGTGAAGCAGACCGTTGCTGAAAACAACCTGTTCCGCATCCACGAACTGCATTTCGGAACCGTCGATATGTGTAGAACGGCCACCGGCCTCTTCCACAAGAAGGGCGATAGCGGCAATATCCCAGGGATAGCTCATGGTCATCACGAAGCAATCCAGGCGGCCGCAAGCGGTAAAGCAACCTTCGATAACCGCAGAACCGAGACACTTCACACGTTCAAAGGCAACCGCCTCCGCCGCAAAGTTCTTGGAATTCTGGGCATTAATCTTCTGAGGATCGCCCACGTTGAAGTCGCCGTTGCTAACGATGGCATGAGTGGGATTGTCTTCGCGGCTCACATGCACGGGCTTGCCGTTCATGAAAGTTCCCTGGCCCTTGATAGCGGTGAACATCTCGCCCAGCTTGGGCAGGTTGACGCAGGCCACAAGAGGCTTACCCTCAAAGTGGAGCGCAATGGAAATACCCCACAGGGGGATCCCGCGGCTAAAGTTCACGGTTCCGTCTACCGGGTCGATAATCCAGCGGTAACGCGAATCGGAACCTTCAATAACACCCGCTTCCTCGGTACGGATAGAATGGGTGGGGAATGCGGCACGGAGGCCTTCCACAATAAGCTTTTCGCTAGTGACATCGGCAATAGTCACCACGTCCTTGGCCGACTTGTACTTGACGTCGCCCAGATTGTTCTGCAGCTCCAGACAGACCTCCCCCGCCTTGCGGGCAAGTTCTTCGGCCACTTTCAAAAATTCAGAAACGTTTTCCATAGAAATCCAATGAATTATCCGGCCTACGGCTTACTCGGGGTAGGCACAGCAACGGAAACCAATCGACGGAGACTTATAGAAAGCCGAAGCTTCGCGATACATGGTCTTCTTCCCCGTCAGGAATACCACCTCGATATGGTCAGGGACATACTTCAGACTGCCACCCAAAGTCTCCAGCCACTTCTCGCCGCCTTTCTTGTACTCGCCATAGGGAGCATAGTCCACACCCACGGAATTGCCGTTGGAATCCTGAACATCAAAGAACTGCAAGGAATCCTTGAAGTCCTTCTTGGTCAGAATCTTGTACAGCGTCCTAGAAGTGTCAGCCGTATACACCGTATCCACTCGAGTACCTTCGCGATAAAGGAATACGGAATCCGTCGTATATTCAGGGCGGGTATAGTAGGGGAAGCTGCGGTTGGTACACAGGGCCTGGGATTCCAGGTCGACGCCACCCATCTTCTTATAGCTGCTACCACGAACCACGACAGAGGTATCTTCGGAGCGGCCCAGCACCCATTCCTGATACTGGCCAGGAAGGTCGAACACGCCCATGGGATTCACGCATCTAGAACTGCGCGTAGCAATAGATGCCGCAGACAAGGAATCGTTGGTCGCCACATTGCAATAGGAATAGAGGTAATCCACGACTCCATCGGAAGCATCTTCCACAACGCCGTAAGATAACGACCCACCAGAAAGGCAAACCAGTTCCCAGTCGCGTTCCTTGCACAGGCTCACCGTAAACCCGCTTGCAGAAATCGAGTTACAAGCCTCCAACGCTTCGGAATGAAGGACGTTCACCATGAATTCGCCGGAATCGTTACGGTGTTCATAACGTTCCATGCAGAAGACGCCGGTAGTGTCGGAAGCCTTCACCGCAATAAAGCCCTCGGGGCATTCCACCTGGCTAGCCAGTTCTCCCGGAGAGACCACAACTGTATCGACAAGGGCGATGGAACTGTAGCCAGACCGGTCCACAGCACGGATTCGCAGGATCAACGTATCGCCGGGAGACACCCAGCGGATCGTATCGGTAACGAATGCGGAAACGCCCTTGGCGCTTACTTCGTCAGCCACGATCTGCACGCTGTCACCGTCTATCTGGTAAAGCTTGTTGTACTGGCAGGTGTCATCCGGGCATTCATGCCTTTCCCACTTGTTGGCACTCTTGTTGAAGGTTTCAATTTCGTAGGTTTCAACGGTATCGTAGCACAGCAACATCAGGCAGTCCTTGGGCAAGGTCAGGACTGAATCCACATCGATATTATGATCTTCCTTCAGCGGGTCTACACTACGGCTCCAGAAAATACGCAGGCGGTTATTGCTATCAAGGCGGGCCATGTTGGGGAACAGGGTATCCTTGAGAGTAAAGATTTTTGTAGGCATCAAGGGTGCAATGGAATCGGTGGTCGAGAAGTCATGCCAGGAACTTTCGGACATGTAATCGTTACCCGCATACTGGGCGTTGGCATCAAAGGCGGTAGACGCAATCTTGTACTTGCTTTCGGCTTTCAGGCCTTCAATCACCAAACTGAAAATATTCGAATCGGGTTCGTCTGCATTATACCCCTTGCCATCCTTGATCAAGAGGTGAAGACGGTTCTTGTTGGACTTTCGAACTTCCACAGATTCTTCCCACAGGGAATCACCATTGGAGAAGAAATGGGCATTACGCTTGTAGATTTCCTTGCCGGTAGAATCAACGCCATCAGGAGACTTGACCGTCACCTTGATCTTGGAAAGATCTTCATCCTGGTTTTCGGCATAGATGATAATGTTGTAGCCGGCAATCACGCCGCTCAAGTCGTTGGGGTCGTAATAGTCCGTCTGGTCTGTGGGTCGGGTCCACTTAAATTCCGCGCCCGTAGTCCACTTCGTTTCAGGACGGTCCAGCACAGAAAACAGAGGGGCGATATCATCCCGGAAATGAATATACACATGCTGTACCGAACCGGGACCGCCGCTGGTATACTCGCAATAGATGGCCACCATCAGACTTTCGCGCTTCGATTCCCTGACACTTTCCAGAATGTCGCTTCCGGTAAGATCCACCGTATCGTAGAGAGCCTTGGTCTTCTTATACTCGATAACGGTATCGGCCCTGTCCAGCTCCTTGCTTCCCACAGACCTGGTGGAGTCCTTCACAACCGTAGAATCGAACCACAGGTAAATCTTGGAAAGATCATCCTTGTCGATGGGATATTGATAACGGACCTGATAGCAGAAAGCCCCGCTGTCGGCAGAAGAGGCGCACTCCCTAAGGACAGTCAGTTCGGAAACTTCCCTGTTAAAAAGGTATTCAACCTCGCTATCATCATCGGAGCAAGCGACAAAAACGGAGCCCAAACAAGCAACCAGCAACGCAAAAACAGAAAAAGACAAAAATCTCTTGACCATAGAAGAAAAATTAGCAAAAAAAATAAGGCCACCCTTGCGGATGACCTTACTCAAAAGCATTTTAGCTTGTTTACTCAAAGATTCTAGGAAAGGCTCCAAGGGAAACCTTCGGGGTTCCCTTGCGTCTTAATTAGTTTTCTTCAGCGTAAACGGAAACCTTCTGACGCTTTGCATCGACGTATTCGAACTTCACGACGCCATCAATGAGGGAGAACAAGGTGAAATCCTTGCCCATGCCGACATTCTTGCCGTTGTGGAAGTGAGAACCGCGCTGACGGACGATGATGTTGCCAGCCTTGACAACTTCACCAGCATACTTCTTGACACCAAGATACTTGGCGTTAGAGTCGCGACCGTTACGAACAGAACCTTGACCTTTCTTATGTGCCATGGATTAAGCCTCCTTAGCCTTACGCAGAGAGTTCTTCTTGACCTTAGCAGGCTTCGGGAGACCCTGAGCGATCTTTTCCTTGCGAGTGAGGGGCTTGTTCTGAGCCTTCTGCTTAGCAAGGGCAGCCACGCGAGCGCGGTTGCGGGTAATAACTTGAGGTTCAACAGTTGCGGATTCTGCGCCGGAGCGAATTTCCGTTACGAGCACCTCGGTATAGCCCTGACGATGACCGTTACGACGTTCGTAACGAGTACGACGCTTCTTCTTGAACACGATAATGGTATCGTATTTGCCGTGGTCGAGAACTTCAACCTTGACGGAAGCATCATTCAGGACAGGGGTGCCGATTTGCACTTCTTTTCCTGCGAAAAGAAGAACGGACTTGAGCTCCAGTTCGGAACCAACAGCTGCGTCGAGGGTCGGAACCTTGTAGGTCTTGCCGAGTTCGACTTTATACTGGAAACCACCTGTTTCAACAATAGAATACATTTTGTAATCCTTTTTAAGTTGCTATTGGGACCACAAATTTAGCAACGCCGTCAAAAAAATTAAAGGGTTTATCCACAGAAAATGAACATATTTTTAAAAATTTGCGGTTCCATCCCGAAAATTCCCCCTTTTTAGCCCCTCCTTCGCCTAACAATCGTTGTTCGCCGCCCATTATTTTCCTAACTTTGCCCCCGTATAACTATAAAGGACCCTCAAATGAGTAAGATAATGAGTCTAAATGGCGACTGGCAGATGCTCTGGGATACCGAAGACACCGGTATTTCCAACCGCTGGTACGCAACTTATCCGGCAAACACTGAAACTGTCCAGGTTCCCCACGTCTGGGAACGCGCATTCGACAAGTTTTTGATGTCCCAGGACTGCGCTTACTATTTCAAACGTTTCACCATCGAAGATGAAAAGCAGGTGACCAAGCGTATTTTCCTGCATTTCGACCGTATCGCAACTCATGCAACTGTCTGGCTGAACGGCAAGTTGCTGGGCACCCACTTCGGCGCCTACACTCCTTTCGAATTTGAAACCCAGAAGGCCCTGAAGATCGGCGAAGAAAACGTGCTCTGCGTACGCGTTGCCAACATGGGCGCCGCCAACAGCCGTATCGACTTCGGCCGCGAATCCAAGGAAGGCGCAGACGACCGTTTTGCCCATCCTAGCGAAATGCCCGTCGGCCTCCCCTGGAACCAGTACCCCTTTGGCGGTATCTATGGCGATGTAAGCCTGGTTCTCGGTACTGCAGCCTTCATTTCTGACGTTCACGTGGAACCGGACCTGGACCAGGACCGCATCGCCTGCGAAGTCAGCTTCAACAACCCCCGTGGCTTCCAGACCCGTCTCCGCGTTCTCATGAAGAATCCGGCAGGCGAAGTCTACGAACACTTCATCAATAACATCAAGCTGGACAAGGAAAACGCCACCCAGCGCTACGTGTTCGAAGTGAAGGAACTGAAGAGAGACAAGTTCCAGTGGAGCCCCGACCACCCCAACGTTTTCGCCATCGAATTCCAGATGGAAATCAAGGCCGCCAAGGAAAAGGACGGCAAGGAAATCAAGCGTCCCGAATACGCCTTCCCCGTCGTTCGCACCTTCGGCTTCCGCAAGTTCGACTGCCTTAAGGGCGACTATTACCTGAACGACCAGATTCTCAAGATCCAGGGCGTCAGCTACAACCAGCAGTGGAGCGAAGGCGGTCTCTGGACCGACAACAACCCCAAGTTGGAAAAGGACCTGATGGCCGTCAAGGAAGCAGGCTTCAACGCCATCCGTTCTTGCGGCGCACCTCTGACCGAGGCAGCCCTGAACATCTGCGACAAGATCGGCTTGATCGTCTTCCAGGAATTCCCCATCCACACCATGCGTTCCACCCCCCAGGGTCTGGAAATCGCCAAGAAACTGATTAACGACCTGATCAAGGAACAGCACAACCACCCCTGTATCGGTGTGTGGGTCCTGGGTTCCGAAAACGGCACCTTCCTGCTGCAGAACGGCAACAAGATGCTGAACGCCATCGGCCCCGTAGACATGACCCGCCCGGTAATCAGCAACCTGAACAGTATCTACCTGGATAACGAAGGCAACTTCCGCAAGGATACCGGCAAGCTCCTGCCCGTTACCGTAGACCGCATTTCTGCTTACGCAACGCTCCGCGTGAACCCCCGCATGAGCCCCAGCGCCACCTACACCCACTACCTGGCCCACAGCTTCGACCGCGACAACGAAGAGCTGATGGTTCCGGATGCAGGTCTTGGCGACGCTCACTTCCAGGACGAAGAAGAAAACGTAGCACAGGATATCTCCAACAAGATGCTGGTGACCCTGAAGAACCACACCCTTCTTCCCAAGGATGCAACCACCATCAAGGGTCCCCGTTGCACCAAGAACCAGAAGGCCGTCAAGACTTTCGTCAAGTCCATCGAAAACTTTGTGGAAAGCGACCTTTCTGTATGGAAGTCTTACAGGGACTTCTGCAGCGACGTAAACGGCATTGGCCTCAAGAGCAAGCTGGACCAGGTCAGCGCCTTCCAGAGCAACCCCCAGATTTCCGGTTTCTTCCTGGATCAGTGGGCAGACTGCAGCACCGACTTCTGCGGTATCAATGACGAAAACCGCGTAAGCAAGGGCTTCGAAGATTTCACCAAGGAAATCACCACCCCCAGCCGCGCTCTTGTCAGCGAACTGGAACACGTGGTCGCCCCCCAGAGCGAAATCAGCTTCCAGATTACCCTCCTGAACAACAAGCGTCTCGAAGAAGTTTCTGTAGAAGTCAAGCTGCTGGACGCCAAGGGCAAGGAAATTTCTAGCCAGACTATGGAACCGGAAGAACCGGCCGGCAAGACCAGCTTGACTCAGCTGGGCATCTGCACCATGATGGCCCCCCGCAATGAGGGCAAGTACCAGCTGCAGATTACCCTGCTGGACAACGGCAACACCATCCATACGTCTACAGAAGACTTGATCGTTATCGACCAGGCCGATGTACGTTCCGCCATGAAGAAGGTCTGCTTCCTGGACGAAAGCGAAGAATCCAGCGACGCACTGGCCGCACTCTCCGGCAAGGAACCCATCATCTTTACCGCAAACCTCAGCTCCTGGCCCGATGAAATTCTGGACAAGCTAATCGACGTGGTCAAGAACGGCGGCAAGACCTTGCTGCTTTCTGACATGACCCAGGACGACATCGACTTCCTGAACCAGAGCCACCATTTCGACAGCAACATTGAATCTCACTGGAGCACCGGTGCCAACGAAATGAGCCTCCACTACCTGCCCAAGGGTTCCGCCCTGGCATCCGTATTTGGAGAAACCGCAGTTCTGGACCACAACGCCGCAGCGGTTATGCCCAGCATTTCCCTGAACGAACTGCCCGGCGCACAGGTGTTCGCACGTTCCGTCTCCCTGAAGGAAGGCGAAGTGAAGACCGGTTGCGACCTGCAGCTCTACCCCTTCGGCAAGGGTAAGATCATGTTCAACCAGTTCAACGTCTTCGAAGGTCTTGAAACCAACGCCCTCGCCGACGCACTGTTCACCAAGATCGTGGAACTGCTGTAATAGCGAAAAGCAAACAGGTTAAAGCTAAAAGGCCGCGGATACACTCCGCGGTCTTTTATTTTATATAAAATTAGCGGGACCGACCCGCTTACCTATAAATAAAAAAGACTCGGTGCCTTATGAGAGAGAAGGCAAGCACCGAGTCTAAACACCCAAGTCCGATACCCTGGCGACTACCCATTAATGTCGCGAGTAAAAACAAACCTGTATTGATTTCAAAGTATACTTTTTTACTACAAAAAGCAAGCAGTTTTCCCAAAATTCCAAGCGAAGAATATTCCAACTTGGACGATGGCCGTCGCGATAGCTATATTTACAGCATGAACACTGTCGATTTAGAGAAATATTCCGACCTTCTGGCCCAAAACGCCCGCAAGGCAAGCAAGAAAATCCGCACCCTCAGCGCAGAGACCCGCAGTAAGGTTCTGGCCCGCGTGGCCGAACTGCTCCGCGCAAGCAAGCCGGAAATTCTCGCCGCAAACAAGCTGGACACCGACGCCGCCCAGGGTAAGATTAGCGACTCCATGCTGGACCGTCTGACTTTGAATGACGCCCGCATCGAATCCATGGCCAAGGGTGCCGAAGAAATCGCCGCCTTCGCTGACCCGCTGAACAAGGTTCTGGAAGCCCGCGAACTGAAGAACGGAATCAAGATCAGCCGCGTGGCAGTGCCTATCGGCTCCGTGTTCTTTATTTTCGAAAGCCGCCCCAACGTGACCATCGACGGGGCATGCCTCTGCTTTAAGGCGGGAAACGCCGTGATTCTCCGTGGCGGCAAGGAATCCATCAACAGCGCTAAGTGTCTGGCAGATATCTTCCGCAAGGCCCTCACCGAAAATGGCGTTGACGAAGATGCCGTCCAGCTGGTAACGGAATCCAGCCACGACTTGGTCAGCATGCTGCTGCTGCGCAACGACTGCATAGACCTGGTGATTCCCCGCGGTGGCGAACGCCTGATCCGCGCCGTTGTGGACCAGAGCAAGATTCCTGTCATCAAGCACTTTAACGGTATCTGCCACGTTTATGTGGACAAGTCCGCCGACATCGCAAAGGCAGAGAACATCCTGATCAACGCCAAGACTCAGCGCACCGGCGTATGCAACGCCATGGAATGCGTCCTGTTTGACAAGGCCCTCCCCTCCTCCGACGTGAAGCGTCTTGTGGAAGCCCTCACCAGCCGCGGCGTAGAACTGTTCGGTAACGCCGACGCCCAGAAGCGTCTGGAAGGCATCACCAACGTCACCGACATCGGCGATGAAGCCAACTACCACACCGAATATCTGGCATTGAAGGCCAGCGTGAAGTTCGTGGAAAACGTAGAAGAAGCCGCCGACCATATCGAAAAGTACAGCAGCCGCCATACGGAAGCCATTGTTTCCGAAGACGCCGCCGCACAGGATTACTTTGTGGCCAACGTGGATTCCAGCAGCGTCATGGTGAACGCCAGCACCCGTTTTGCAGACGGCGGCGAATACGGCCTTGGCGCCGAAGTGGGCATTTCCACCGACAAGCTCCATGCCCGTGGCCCCATGGGCGTTGAAAGCCTCTGCACCTACAAGTGGGTGCTCCGTGGCGAAGGCCAAGTCCGCGGTTAATAGCAAACGTCATTCTGAGCGAAGATGCAAAAGCATCGAAGCGAAGAATCCAAAAAAAAAGGATTCAAAATGAAATTTGAAGATATCATGAAAGAAGTGAAGTTCGAAGTGGAAGTAGACGGAGTGATGCTGGCCCCCGCTATCGTTCAGGATGCAGACAAGGGTGATGTTCTCATGATGGCATGGATGAACGAGGAAGCCCTCCGCCGAACCCAGGAATGTGGCGAAATGGTATTCTGGAGCCGTAGCCGCAAGGAATACTGGCACAAGGGCGACACCAGCGGAAACGTCATGACCGTCGTGGAATGGGCCACCGACTGCGACAGCGACGCCTTGCTGTTCAAGGTCCGCATGCAGGGGCCGCAAGTGGCTTGCCACACAGGCGCCCGCAGCTGCTTCTTCAAGGTCTGCGAAAAATAGCGGAGAGTATAAAGGATAGAGGATAAAGGTTTTTTGTTTTGAGCAATCCCCCCCCATCATTCCTTGAATCCACTAGAAATAAAATCAAGCAAAACGGCTGGAAGCGTCTTTTGTTGGCGGTTTCCGGTGGGTTAGACTCTATTTGTCTGGCCCATTTTTTCGTAGTTCACAAGGAAGCCCTGGGAATCGAGTGGTTAGGCATCGCCCATGTGCATCATGGGCTGCGAGAAGGAACGGCAGATCGGGATGCTGAATTTGTTAAGGTTTTTGCCGCACAAAACCAGAGCCCATTTTTTTTAGGAACGTTGGATGGAGTAGCGTTAAAAGCCGCAGAGGGTTCGTTAGAAAATAACGCACGGGATGCCCGCTATGATGCATTGCGGAAATTCGCCCACGAGAACCGCGCCGACGCCATCGTTACCGCCCACCACGCCGGAGACCAGGCGGAAACCGTGTACCTCAGGTTACGTCGCGGAGTAAGCCTGGCAGGATTGCAGGGCATCCAGAGCGTTCGCCTGCTAGCAACCGACACGGACCTCCCCCACGAAGCGGTTTTCCTTTACCGCCCCTTTCTTGACGTTTCCCGCAAGGAACTGCAGGAATACGCCCGCGATAATAATCTGCAATGGTGTGAAGACGAAAGCAATTCCGACGTAAAGTTCACCCGCAACCAGATTCGTCACGAAGCACTCCCCACCCTAGAAAAATTGCATCCCGGGGCCACAAGTCAGCTGGTCCGGATTGCGTCAAAAACTGTTTCCGCCTACGAAAGGATCTTGACTATTGCAGACAAGCTATTCCTACCGCTTGTCATTTCAAGGGATGACGGCCTTACCCTCGACACCAAAAAAGGAAAGATTTCCCTAAAGAATGGAATGGACGAAATTTTCCGTTTATGGCTGGATCGTCAAGGCTACCGATTCCCCGTAGGAACCTTCAAGGGCAAGGCCCTGCTCAACGACATCAGGAACCTCTCTTACCGCACCCGATTCATCGAGAAAAAACGCAATATTATCAGAATTTGCGAGAAGAAGGCCTCAGCAGACATTTAATAATTTGTATTTTGTCGGTGTACGAAATTTTTTGAACTATTCTAAAGGGAAAGTATGAGTCAACGCCCCGGCAAAAGTGGAAAGCCCACGCCCCCATACAAGAACAAGAACTTTATCATCCTTATCGTGATGATCCTGTTGCTATTCATTATGTTCCCCCTGGCAGGGAAAAATGAAGAAGCCAACATGACCCGCACGGAATTCCTGGCCATGATGGGAGATTCCACCAAGGTCATTACGGAACTGAGCCTGCAGAAGACCAAGGATGGCATCATCATCGAAGGCGCCCGCGAAATGACTGCCGAAGAGCAGGCCGCCGCGAAAAAGAGTCAGAGCGTGATCGCCCGCTTCGCCAAGAACGAAGATACAGGCAAGACCAAGCATTTCGTCAGCCACATGCTGGACGTCACCAACGAGCAGATTACCGCCTGGGAAGTTTTCAAGGGAGTCAAGGTCAAGGTCATCCACGAAGAATCCTCCTGGATGGATACCCTGGTGGCATTCATGCCGGCAATCCTCCTGATTGTGTTCTTCTACTTTATGATGAGCCGTCAGATGGGCGGTGGCGGCAAGAACCCCTTCGCCTTCGGCAAGAGCCAGGCCCGCCAGCTGGACGTAAAGAAGAAGACCTTGTTTACCGACGTCGCAGGCTGTGACGAAGCCAAGCAGGACTTGCAGGAACTTGTAGAATTCCTTAAGGATCCCAAAAAGTTTGACGCACTTGGTGGACGTATCCCCAAGGGTGCATTGTTGGTAGGCCCTCCGGGTACCGGTAAGACTTTGCTGGCCCGCGCCGTTGCCGGCGAAGCTGGAGTCCCCTTCTTTAGCATGAGTGGTTCCGACTTCGTGGAAATGTTCGTGGGCGTGGGTGCTAGCCGAGTCCGTGATCTTTTTGAAAACGGAAAGAAGAATGCTCCCTGTATTTTGTTCATCGATGAAATTGATGCCGTCGGTCGTCAGCGTGGTGCAGGCCTTGGTGGCGGACACGACGAACGCGAACAGACCTTGAACCAGTTGCTGGTGGAAATGGATGGCTTTACCGCCAACGAAGGCGTGATCCTCATTGCAGCCACCAACCGCCCCGATGTTCTGGACAAGGCTTTGCTCCGTCCGGGTCGTTTTGACCGTCAGATTGTGGTGGGACTGCCCGACCTGAAGGGCCGTGAAGAAATCCTCCGCGTCCACCTGAAGAAGCGCAAGGTTCCTCTGGCAGACGATGTGGATATCAAGGCTGTTGCAAAGGGCACTCCGGGACTTGCCGGTGCAGACCTGGAAAACCTGGTGAACGAAGCCGCCTTGATGGCCGCCCGCTTCAACAACAAGAAGGTGACCATGCTGGACTTCGAGGAAGCCCGCGACAAGCTTTCTATGGGTGCGGAACGCAGAACTCTCCTCATGACCGACGAGGAAAAGCGCCATACCGCCTACCACGAAGCAGGCCACGCCCTTATGACCTTGCTGTGCAAGCATTCCGACCCGCTGCACAAGATTACCATTATCCCCCGCGGTCGCGCCCTTGGCGTAACCATGAGCCTGCCGGAACGAGACCAGGTTTCTTACAGCCGCGAATACGCCGAAGAACGCATCATGATCATGATGTCCGGCCGTCTGGCAGAACTGGTATTCTTCAACCATCAGAGCACCGGCGCCTCCAACGATATCCAGCGCGCCACGGAACTGGCCCGCAAGATGGTGACCGAATGGGGCTTCGACGATGAAATCGGTCCTGTTTGCTATAGCCGCGCCGATGGCGAAGTGTTCCTGGGCCGCGAAATCAGCAAGCCTAAGGAAATGTCCGAAATGATGGCCCAGAAGATCGACCAGGCTGTTAACGGACTGATCAAGCGTCTGGATGCAGAAGCCAAGAAGCTGATTGAAGAAAACAAGGACAAGCTGATCGACCTGGCCGAAGCCCTCTTCGAATTCGAAGTTCTGGACCGCGAAGAAATCGACCGCGTCATGGCTGGCGAAAAGCTGGAAGGCACCAAGAAGAGCCGCCAGTACAAGGCCATGGAAGAAATGGCTGCCAAGAAGAAGGCCGAAGACACTCCGCCTCCCGACCCCGGTGCACAGCCTCCTGTTGCTCCCGCAAGTGACGCTCCCGTTGAAGCAGTGAAGCCTGCCCCGGCTACCGGTTCCGAAACCGCCAGCGACAGCAGCTCCCAGTCCGCTGAAGTTCCAGCCGAAGCAGCCGAAGCCTCCGCTGAAACCACAGCCAGTGCAACTGCCGAAGCAAAAGAAGAAAACTAAAAACTCAACCTCACACCTATCGACCACGAGAAGCATTTATGTTCAAGTCCGTTCTTAGCAAGTCCCGCGCCTTACCTTGGAAAATCGGCGACCAGGTTCTCTCCTGCCAGCCCTCCCCTCTCATTATGGGAATCGTCAACGTAACGCCGGATAGTTTCTTTGACGGAGGACAGCATAACACTCTAGACGCCGCCTTCCAGCATTCCATGAAGTTGCTCCAGGAAGGGGCTGTCATTCTGGACATCGGTGGCGAAAGCAGCCGTCCGGGAAGCGCTCCCGTAAGCGTACAGGAAGAACTGGACCGCGTCTGCCCGCTGGTAGAACGCCTGGCCAAGTTCGCTAAAAATAGCGACGCCCCCACCTTCTACATGTCCGTCGATACGGTGAAGTCCAAGGTCGCCCAGGAGACCATGAATCTTGGCGCCCACATCATCAACGACATCAGCGCCTGCGCCATGGACAAGGACATGCCTGCAGTCGTTGCAAAGACTGGAGCCAGTGTGGTGCTGAACCACATGCGCGGAAACTTCGGAACCATGCAGCAGGACTTCAAGCCCTACGAGAACGTGGTACAGGAAGTCCGCGAAGAACTGCTGGCCCAGGCAAAGCTCCTTCTGGACTTGGGCGTCGAACCTCAGAAAATCTGTCTGGATCCGGGCATCGGATTCGGCAAAACGGTACAGGACAACATCGACCTGATGAAGTCCGTGGAAGACATGCTGGAAGACGGCTACCCCGTTCTGATCGGCACCTCCCGCAAATCCTACATCGGCAAGATGGCGGGGCTCGAAACCAGCGACCGACTGATCCCCACCGTTACTGCAGGCATTGTGGCAGCCCTGGGCGGTGCAAGTATCATCCGCGTCCACGATGTAAAGGAAGCCAAGGAATCCATGCTCTATCTGGAGGGCATGAATGGTTCTGTTTAAACTGTTCGACATCATCGATGTCCGTATGGCGGACATCCTTGACGTCCTCTTGATTTCAATTATCCTCTACTACATCTTTTTGCTGTTCCGCGGAACCCGCGCAGCCCAGATGCTCTTTGGCGGATTGCTGTTGATCCTCGCCTGGATTATCGCCCAGTGGTGGGAACTGCACACCGTCGTGTGGCTCATCAGTAACCTGGCTACCTTGGGAATTATCGCCGTGGTGATCTTGTTCCAGCCCGAAATCCGAAGCGCGCTGACCCGAATCGGTATCGCAGCCAGTAAGCTGGACCTCCACAATTTCTTCTTCCACGCCAGCGGCCTGGATGACATTACCAAGACTATCGCCGCCGCAGTCCAGGACCTGGCAAAGACCCGCACCGGTGCGTTGATCGTTCTCGAGAAGCGAGTGGGCCTCAGGAACTACGCCGACACCGGTGAAATTCTCGACGCACGCATTAGCGCCCGACTCCTCCGCGCCCTGTTCTTCCCCAACTCCGCCCTTCATGACGGTGCCGTTATCGTAAACAGCAAGCGCATTGTTGCAGCAGGCTGTATCCTCCCCATGCCCACCGGCAACGCCGAAAAGGAAGCGGGCTACGGCATGCGCCACCGCGCCGCAAAGGCTCTGGCCGCCGAATGTGACGCCCTGGTCATCGTGGTCTCCGAAGAAACGGGCTACATCTCCATCGCCTACAGAAACTCCCTGCGCCGAAACATCAGCGTCCAGGAACTGAAGCAGGAAATCATCCGCCACTGGGGCGAACTCTTTAACGACGTTCGTGAAACCGGTAAGACGGAAGCCGCCGCAGAAAAAGCAGAATAAAGAAAGGAATTAAAGCATCATGGCAGAGAATCAAGAAAACAAGGGCACCGAAAGCAAATCTAGCCGCAAGAAAAGAAACGTTGTCGTACTCGTACTCATGTTCCTTTTGTTGGTCTGCCTTTTTATTGTGCAGTGCCACCTGGACCAGATGAAGCAGGAAGCCCTGGCCAAGGAACAGGAAACCGCCCTTGAAATGCAGCGTCGCCGCACCCTTGATAGCCTCCGTCAGCTGGAGCAGATGCGCGCAGACTCCATCCGCAGGGCCGATAGTCTCGCCGCCCTCGTAGTGGATACCGTTCCTGCCGACACCACCCCCGCCGTCGTGGAACCGGTAAAGCCCGCCCTGAACCGCGACAGCATCCGCCATGTCCGCGACAGCATCAAGCATGTAAACGACAGCCTGGCCGCCATCGAAAAGGCCCGTCAGGACAGCCTGAAGGCCGTTGCAGACAGTCTCGCGGCCCTCGAAAAGATCCGCGCCGAAGAAGCCGAAAAGAAGCGTATCGCCGACTCCATCCGCGCCGCCGACCAGGTTCCGCCGGTTGCAGAAATCGCTCCCCCCGCAGGCCGTTACTACGATCCCATCAAGCTGAAGGTCAAGTGCGACGAAATCAAGTGCAAGACCTACCTCTCTGTTGGCGACACCAACAATCCTGTGGAAGCAGGCAAGGCCATCGAATACAACAAGACCGGTTCTGTGTTCTATTACGCCGTAGACTCCGTGGGCAACCGTACCCCCTGGGAAGAAGCCAAGTATGACATGGCCAGCGACAACGTCTGCGGAAAGAACGCCTACCCCGTTCCTGTTGGCGGTAAGCAGGTCTGCGTAGACGCCTACGAATATCCCAACTCCCCCGACGAACTTCCCAAGGACATGGTCTCCCAGGAAGAAGCCGTGGCCCTCTGCGCCAAGGAAGGTAAGCACCTCTGCTCTATCGATGAATGGCAGGCCGCCTGCCGTGGCAAGGACAACACCAAGTATTCCTATGGTGACACCTACAAGCAGAACAAGTGCAACACCAACACCAAGGCTGCCAAGCGCGTAGGCCGCAAGGAACAGTGCCGTAGCTGGTGGGGCATGTACGACATGAACGGAAAC
Organism: Fibrobacter sp. UWH1; assembly: GCF_002210365.1. Taxonomy (NCBI): domain Bacteria; kingdom Pseudomonadati; phylum Fibrobacterota; class Fibrobacteria; order Fibrobacterales; family Fibrobacteraceae; genus Fibrobacter; species Fibrobacter sp. UWH1. The sequence continues at coordinate 84,045 of NZ_MWQG01000009.1, read as the reverse complement.
CTCTGGGAATGGACTTCTACCACAAGCAAGGATCACCCCAATATGTATCTGGTGGCCGGTGGTGCATGGAACACCAACAATGGAAGCAAGTGTACCGAAAGCAAGTTCAGCTTCTACCCCCAGAATCAGTACCCCTCCGTAGGCTTCCGCTGCTGCAAGTGAGTCATGAGTTTTCAGCTTTGAGCAACGAGTTTTATAATCGCGCCGAAGGCGCCATATTTTAACTCACAACTCATAGCTCACTACTCCAACAGCTCTACGTGCAGGTGTTCTGCATCGCCTTTTTCCCAAATTGCTCGGGCCTTGCCCTTAAGCTTATCTTCGACGCCGGTTACAACCATCCGGCGTTTTTCAATGGGAATGTTCTTAATACGGAAATCAATAGCCTTGTTAAAGTAGTGCTTAGAATTTCGGGCATGAAAAGGATAGTCATTACCGCTTGTGATTACGGGAATGTAATCATCCCCCATCACATTGTGGAAGACGTTCACCACCGTCAGACCCACCGTATCCATAACCGGTTCCAGGCTTTCAAGGTACACCCCCGGTTTCTGTCGGGTGCGGTTCAGCAAGAGACGGTGGACCTCATCACCATTAAAGGCTCGGTTGTTCAGGTGGCGCAAATATTCCTCGGCAGACCAGGATTCCTCAACATAATTACTTTCAAACTTTGGGATAGGCCGACGATTGTCCTGAATTAGCTGGTAGACAAAAAATACCAGCGCAACAGCAATTACAGGCATTAAAAGATGAATATGTTTTAGAATAAACTGCATTTTACAATAGATTTCGCGTTTTCCAACGCCAAAAATACTATTTTAGAGGCATGAAAAAGATTATCGCCCTCTCTATTACACTCTCTGCAGCAGCAACCCTCTTTACCGCATGCGGAAACGACTCCGCAAATTATGTGGGCCACTGGCAGGGTGAATCCAATATGGTTTTCGAAGTTTTGAGCAACGACAATCAGAACTTCACAATCCGCAACATCAATGGCGACCTTACCGCCAAGTTCGAAGACGGCAGAATCTGCGGCAAGAATTCCCTGGATATGCAGTATTGCATGACCGTCAAGGGCGACTCCGCTTACTATGAATTCGGCGGCATCACCACGGGTTACAAGCGTATCGGCCAGGCTGAATACGAACAGATCTTCGACAACCAGAAGAAGAGCATGCAGTAATCCTATAATACGGATTTTGCCGCTCTTTAAAAAATCTGACTTTATAAAGAAACCCCTCAGTAAAAATGAGGGGTTTCTTTTGTGCTTTAATCCAATATTATGGCAGCAGAACTACTCCAGTTTATTTGCGAATTCATCAAACCAGCTCACGAGCTTCAAAACCAAATTGGTCCAGCCTAGTTCTTGGCTTCGTTCAGCACTTCGACCACCAATTTTTCAACCATGGACTGGGAGGGAGCGCCACTCCAGACACGCTTGATGTAACCGTTTTCATCCAGAAGCATCAAGGTGGGAACCGCCCTAATTCCATAGCGGCGCCACATTTCCTGGGTGGCATCGCGGTAGAGGGGGTACGGCGAAGCGTGCTGCTGCGCATAGAAGGCATTCAGAGTCTTTGTATCTTCGTTAGAAATACCGATGACTTCCAGGCCCTTGGAGGCGTACTTGCCATACACATTGGCCAGCACAGGCAAGGTCTTACGGCAAGGGCCGCACCATGTAGCCCAGAAGTCCAGCAAGGTGGCCTTGGGCTTGGCGTTGCGCTTTTCGCCATTCTTGTAGAAGTTGGCGCCGAATTCAGCCATCTTGCTTCCGATAGCGGAACCTGTCAGGCTGCTGATATCATCGGGGCGATCCGTAATCTTTACGGTCATGGGAATCTTCTTCCCTTCACGAACCACATCAATCTTGACGTTCGACCCCACCTTGCCCTTGGAAATAGCCTGCTGGATTTGAGCAACATCCTGAAGGGGCTGCCCCTGGACACCTACAATCTGGTCACCGGCCACCATGCCTGCGGTAAAGCAACCGGAACCGGGATGCACGCCAATAACCTGGAGGGCCAAGTGATTTTCGAAAGTTCCCTTCTTGAAGGTAACACCAAGCCAGGGCACGGCACAGGCAAAGCTGACCGCACAAAGAATCAAAAATGCAAAATTGCGATTCATGACGCCTCGCCCACCTACTTCAGAGTCGTCACCTTGGGATTATGATTGTCGTAATCCTGCAGGGTGGCATAACCCGTTTCCTTGAGGGCGGCAGCCAGTTCCTTACGCATGGAATGAGCGGCCATCCAGCGGAATGCCACCACAGAATAGCACTGCACGGCATCCACACCCATCTTGATCAGGTCAAACACCTTGAAGCCATGGTCGATACCGCCGCATGCGATCACGCTCATCTGGGGGTAATGTTCGCGGATATACTTTACGTTCCATACCATGTTCTCGTACAGGGGGCGGCCAGACATGCCACCGCAATCTCCATCGGCGCGGAGGGGCGTCAAGTCTTCGAACTTGGTCTGTACGGGAAGTTCGCTAATCTTCTTGGTGGGGTAAGTGTTGCCCACCACCACACCGTTCACGCCGCAGCGCACCAGCATATCCATGATGTTCACCAGATGGCGTTCAGAAAGGTCCGGGCTGATTTTAGCATAAACGGCCTTGCGCAAAGTCTGGGAATTGCGGAACTTCATGATTTCGCTGAAGATCTTTTCGGTGAGGGACAAGTCCATGTCTACGCGGGATTCACCGGTATTGGGGCAGCTCACGTTAATTTCTATGTAATCACCAGCCTTGTAGGCGATGGCAAAGCTTTCCACCACGTCCTTTAATTTATCTTCATCGTTGGTCAGGCCCGGAGTTTCGGCAACGGAAACACCGACACAGAGGCCAACCTTGTGGGCCTTGGCCAGCTGGGCGTCTACACGGCGGGCAATGACTTCGACACCTTCGTTATTCAGGCCCATGCTGTTATGAATGGCACGTTCCTCTTCGATGAAACCGACGCGGGGACGGTGGGTATTACCTTCGCGGAAGTTGCGGGTGGCAGTACCTACAGAAATACCGCCGAAACCCATATTGGCGTAGTCGCAAATGCGCTTGGCCGTCTTGTTGGCACCGGCTGCCAGAATGATGGGGCAACCGAAATACAGGGAATTGCTATGGTCCGGGAAAGTGACCACGCGCTTGAGGGTCTTGCTCAAGTCGGGGCGGCCGCTCATAAAGGGAATGATGGGAGCAAACCTGGCGGCATGCTTCAGGGAGTCATGACGGAATTCCGGATTGTTGTGGAAAATCTTGCGGATCATGGCCAACACGCGGTCGCCAAAGTTCAGGTAGTATTCGTGATTTACACAATTGAATGCCATAATTACACCTTTTAATCGCCTTTTTATAGTCAGCGTCAATTATTACGCCTTTTAAAATAGAAAATATAAAGGCCTGACACTGCGCCCCATTTTTCTTTACTATTTTCATGTGTGGTTAAATCAGGTCAAAAACGCTAACTATATAACAAGACTTATGGAACAGCAGATCAAGAAAGCTATCAAGGCAAAAATGCCCACCTATATTCAGCAACTGAGCAAGCTGGTGAGCATTCCCTCCATCAGTTTCGACAATTTTGACCAGAAGTATGTTCTGGAATCCGCCGAGGCCGTCAAGCAGATGTTCGCCGAAGCAGGTCTCACCAACATCCAGTTCCTGACTCCGGAAAGCGGCCGCCACACGGTCTATGCCGAAAGCCTGACCTCTCCGGACAAGCCCACCATCTTGTTGTACGCCCATCACGACGTGCAGCCCCCCATGCGCGAGGCCCTCTGGAACACCAAGCCTTTTGAAGCAACCGTCAGTGCCGACGGAGAACGTCTCTTTGGCCGCGGTACCGCCGACGACAAGGCCGGCATCATTATGCACCTGGCCGCCCTGGAACAGGTCCGCGCCCTTAAGAAGAACGACGGCCCTAACCTGAAGTTCATTATCGAAGGCGAAGAGGAATCCGGCAGCGCAGGTTTCGCAGGCATCCTTAAAAAGCATGCCGAACTTTTGAAGGCCGATGCCGTAATCATCGCCGACCTGGGCAACTTCGCCAAGGGCACGCCCTCCATTACCACCACCCTTCGCGGCATGAGCGCCGTATCCGTGGAACTGAAGGCAACGAAGGCTCCCCTCCATTCCGGCTCCTGGTCAGGCCCCATTCCCGACGTAGGTCAGGTCCTTTGCCGCATGATCGCGGAGCTGACCGACGGTACCGGCAAGATCTTGATTCCCGGCTTTGAAGACGGACTGGTTTCGCCCACCGCCGAAGACTTGGCCTCTTACAGGAGCCTGGGCATGACCGAAGAAATCTTCCGCAACGACGGCGGCGTCCTGGATGGCGTCAAGCTGAAGTGTTCCGAAGATGAAATTTTGACGACCCTGTGGCGCAAGCCTAGCCTGGTGGTTACCGCCATGGAAGTGGGCAGCCGCATGAACGCAGGAAACGTTCTGCAAGACAGCGCCTACGCCCGCATCGGCATCCGTCTGGCCCCCGGCATGGACGCCGACCGCTGCACCCAGCTGCTGGTGGACTTCCTGAAGCAGCACGTTCCTTATGGAATCCAGTGCAACATCGTTACCGAAGACGGCGCCAACCCCTTCGTCACAGACACAAGTCACCCCTTCTTCAAGAAGATGAGCGATGCCATGACCGCCGCCTACGAAAGCGAGACCAAGATTATCGGTTGCGGCGCCAGCATCCCCGGTGCAGAACTTTTCCGCAGCACCCTGGGCAACATCCCCGTGCTGATGACCGGTCTTGAAGACCCCGAATGTAACGCCCACGGCGAAAACGAAAGCCTTTACCTGCCCGACTTCGAAAAGGGTATCGTAGCAGAAACCTTGTTCTTTGGAGGCCTCTGCTAGAGGATCACTTATGAAAAAACGCTTGGTTGTTTTAACTGGTGCAGGAATTAGCGCGGAATCCGGACTCAGGACATTCCGCGGTAACGACGGCATGTGGGAACACGAAAACATCGACGACGTATGCACCCCCGAAGGTTACTACCGCGACCGCAAGCGCGTCAAGGATTTCTACAACTTCCTGCGCATGGGTCTCAAGGAACACCAGCCCAACGCCGCCCACTACGCCCTGGCAGAACTGGAAAACCGTCTTGGCGACGAATTCCTGCTGATTACCCAGAACGTAGACGACCTGCATGAACGCGCCGGCAGCCGCCAGGTGTTGCATATGCACGGCGACCTGATGCGCCTGACCTGCGAACGAGACCCCAGACACCAGTTCGTATTCAAGGGCGAAGAAACCATGAAGACCATCTGTCCCTTCTGCGGTGCCATGAGCCGTCCGGACATCGTGTTCTTCGGAGAAACCCCGCAGTACATGGAAGAAATCCAGCAGGCCCTGGAAGAATGCGAAGAGTTTGTCTACATTGGCACCAGCAGTGTGGTCTACCCCGCCGCCGGTTTCAAGAGCCTGGCCCATTCCTACGGAGCCAAGGTTACCTGTCTGAATTTGGAAGTCCCCGCCAGCGACCCCTACACCGATGTAAGCATCCAGGGCAAGGCCAGCGTCATTGTACCGGAATGGTGCAAGAACTTTAAATAATTTGTGGACGTCAAAAAGTTTCCGCTAACCGGTTTTTATAGACCGTAGCAGAAAGCGATATGATCCGCTTCGGAGTCCTGACTCCGGGGCGGTTTTTCGTTACCGCGGCAACGAGCCTGAGCGTCGGCGGAAAGCTTGGAGCAACGTTCGCATCGATCCGCAAAACGACAGCCAGACACAAAATCCTTGGGATGGGGCACAGAGCCCGGAATAGACTTCAGGTTCTTCATTTCGCTGTGACTTTCAGGAATGGCAGCCAGCAAGCCCTGGGTATAAGGATGCAGCGGATTGTTGATGACTTCACGGACAGGGCCCACTTCAACAATGCGGCCCGCATACATTACAGCCACGCGGTTGGCATACTGGGAAACGATACCCATGTTGTGGGTAATGAGCAGCACTGCGGTTCCAGTACTTTCGGCCATTTCCTTAAGCACCGCCAGAACCTGAGCCTGCACGGTCACGTCAAGAGCCGTAGTCGGTTCGTCGGCAATAATCAGTTTGGGCCTAGGCAGCAACGCCATCACGATGCAGACTCGCTGCAGCATACCCCCCGAAAGTTCATGAGGGTAAGAATTCAAGACACGATCCGGATCCGTAAAGCCGGCCAAGTTCAGCATGCGGCGAACTTCCGCTTCAGGGGCATCCTTCCCGGAGCCTACCATGGAACGTGCGCGGGCACTGAACTTGAAAACTTCCAGCAGCTGTTTCTTGATAGTCACCACCGGATTCAGGGCCTGCATGGGTTCCTGGAAGATGCACGCGATTTCGGAACCGCGAACCTTCTGAAGTTCCTTCAGCGGGAGTTTGGACAAGTCAATGCAAGATTCCTCGCTATCGCTCGGAATGACACATTGAGACACGTTCTGAATGGCTCCTTGAGACGCGTTCTGAATGGCTCCTTGAGACGCGTCCTGAATGGCGCTGGGAGCAAACAGCACTTCGCCGCTGACAATTTTTGCGGAGGGCTGAGGCAGCAATCGCAAGATGCTCATGGCGGTCACGCTCTTACCGCAACCAGACTCCCCCACCAGCGCAAAGAATTCACCGGCATGGATGTCAAAGGAAACACAGTCCGTCACCTGCAGGCGGGCAGCCCCGAAGGCCACCGACAAATCCTTTACAGAAAGAACCGTGTTACTCATAGCGGTCTCCAGACTTGGGATCCATGGCATCGCGAACACCTTCGCCTACAAAAGTGGTCAAAAGCAAGGTCACAAAGAGTGCCGCCACCGTACTTACAGAAATCCAGGGGGCGTAAAGATTATTCAATCCCTGGCTCATCAGTTCGCCCCAGCTAGGTGTAGGCGGCTGCAGACCGAAGCCAAGAAAATCCAGGGAGGTCAGGCTTCCGATTCCGCCAATCAAGGTAAAGGGAAACAGCGTCACCACAGGCGTCATGGCGTTGGGCAAAATTTCCTTGAAGAAAATATGACGATGTCCAAGTCCCAACACGCGGGCGGACTGCACATAGGTCATGCCGCGCAACTTCATGAATTCGGCACGCATATAGTAGCTGAGCGAAATCCAGTTGAAAGCAGCCATAATCAAAATCAGAAGCCAGAAACTGCGGCCATAGATACTGCCAATAAGAATCACCACATAAAGCATGGGCAGCGAAGACCAGATTTCGATAATGCGCTGCATGCCGGTATCCCAGAACTTTCCAAGATAGCCCTGAATGCCACCAATGACGATTCCCAGGAACGTACCCAGAACCGTTAGCAGTAGACTAAAGCTGATACAAATCCTAAAACCATGAATCAAGCGGGCCAGAACGTCGCGGCCATTGGAATCCGTTCCCAGCCAATGCTTGGCGCTGGGGGCGAAAGGCGGCGCACCGTCATTATCCAGGTCGGCCTTCAGCGGGTCATGAGCCACAGGAGGCATAATGGTCCAGAGATCAGGACAGCCACCGGCTCGAGTAAAACCTTCGGCGGCATCTTCTTCGCATTCACGAACCGCAGCAAACAAGGCACCGTAATCGGCCTCGGTATCATAGCTACCGCCAAAGTCCTTGTCGCTATATCGGGCAAAGGCCGGGAAATAGCTCTTGCCATTGTAGCTCATGTACAGGGGTTCGTCGTTCACGGTCCAGGGACTAGTCAACGAAAGCAGGTAAGCCGCCACAAGAACCACAAGCGACCAGAAAGCCCGACGATTCCTGCGGAAACGTCTCAGACGATTCAAGGTTTCTTGAGTCAATCGAACTTTCATGTGCCAAGCCCGCCCTAGTTAAACACCTTCTGCAAAAGGTTATAGAACTTGGTAAAGTCAACCGGCTTAGAAATATGCCCATCCATGCCGGCATTCACCGATTCCTGGACATCTTCGGCAAAGGCGTTTGCAGTCATTGCATAAATCTTGATGCAGGCCTTGAGCGGGTCAGACATTTGACGAATTCTGCGGGTCGTTTCATAGCCGTCCATGCGAGGCATCTGCACGTCCATCAAAATCAAGTCGTAGCTGCCAGACGGTTCACGTTCCAACCTTTCAAGGCATTCCATGCCGTCTTCGGAACATTCCACATGAACGCCAAAACTCTTCAGCATTTCTTCGGCAATCTCGCGATTCAACTTGTTGTCTTCTACAAGAAGGATTCGCTTGCCCTGAAGGTTAGCAATGTACTTCGGCGAATTCTTACCATCACCCACGCTATCGCTTTCTGCAACACGGTGAGGAGTTTTCACCACGACCTTGGTACCTTCGCCAACCTTGCTGTTCACCTCGATGGAACCACCCATCAAGTCCACATACTTCTTGACGATACTCAGGCCAAGGCCAGAACCAACGACACCGCTAATCGTCGCAGACCGTTCGCGTTCAAAATCTTCGAATATATGAGGCAGGAAACTTTCCGATATACCCACACCGTTGTCTTCAACGGTAGTCACCATATAGCACCAGCCTTCCTTTTCATGAGGCATTTCGCGGAAGTTCACTCTGACAGTTCCAGCGTTCTCGGTATACTTCACCGCATTGCTGACCACATTCAGAATCACCTGCTGGACTTTAACCTTGTCGCAGAAAATATACTTGTGACCCATGTTTCTGGACACCAGAAGCATGATATTCTTTTCTCGAGCCGTTTCTTCGAAGGTCACGGCAACTTCGCCTGTCAGTTCGGCCACCACAGTGGGAGACTCTTCCAGAAACACTTCGCCCGATTCAATGCGAGCCATGTTCAGCACGGAGTTAATCAAGCCCATCAGCTGCTTGCCGGACATCTGGATATTATTCAGACAGCGAGAAAGTTTTTCAGTCTGTTCGGGAGGCAGACCCAGTTCCCACAAATACTGCAGGGCCAACGTATCATAGCCAAGCACCGCATTCATAGGTGTGCGGATGTCATGACTCATGTTGAACAGGAACTTCGACTTGGCTTTATCGGCAGAGCGAGCCTTTTCCAGGGCGGTTTCCAGAGCGATTCGCTGTTCCAGTTGTTTCTTCTGCTTTGAACGTTCCAATTCCATGGTTTCGTCAAAGTTCTTGAAGCCCATCACAAATTCCGGACGAATCTTGGAAGGTCTTACGAAAAGAGCCTGGATATAATGGGTCGTACCGTTCCCCTGGGTACGGAATACGAAATCAAACTGAGACCTGTTGGCAAAAGCCTCCTTCACCTTTTCAAGGGTCAACACCTGATCAAACAAGGCCTTGTCTTCGGGAATAACCATACGGTTGGCGTACACAGCCATGATCTGATTATACTTGGCGTCTCCGCTAAAGAGAGCGCCAGCCTTCTGAACGAGAATGGGGGCAATACGGATGCACTGGTTTTCACCCGTATCCAGATTCACTTCGAAGACACTGGCGTACGATTCCGCCAAGGCGCCGACCACACTCTGGAAGTGGTCCCTGTTTTCTGTATGGATCATGCGGCTGGCACGGTTCATCAAGTAGATTACCAGGAAAACAATCAAGACGATGATCAAGGCTATTAGAAGGGCGCCAACCACAACCTGGATAGAAACCTTTGAAATTTCTTCCGGAGGGACCAGGACCACAAGGTAAAATCCGTAATCGCCAATGGCATAAACACCGGCTACGTGGGCACCGTTCTCGTCGCCATAGGTGAACTCAACAATGGAATCATCCAAGGCGGCCTTACGGAACAAGTCCATATTGCGATCGGCAAAATTACCAGTCAGCACAGACCTGAACGGGAGGCCATATTCCGCCTCATCCAGAGAAGAGACCACGTTCAACTTGGAATCCAGAATGTATTCGTACGCACGGCGGTTACTCAAGGAGGAATCAAGCAAATGGCGTAATTTTGTACGGCCACCCATGGAGCCCACCAGATAGCCCACAACAGAATCCTTAAATGTTACGGGCTGCACAAATCCCGCTAGGGCCTGCAAACTCCTCTTGGACTTCAGAATGGAGAAGACGTTGTTCTTTCTGGAAATGGCTTCCCTATAGAGGGGTTCATCATAAAGATCGAACTGATTGTCTTCGCTTACAAGGACCCCATCGAGCCTAAGGAAGTCCACATAGTCAAAAAAGTCCTCACTATTTTCCGCCACCTCTTTAACAGCAGCCGGCGTAACGGGCAAACTCTTTAGCCGACGAGAGAGTTCCGAAGCCATCAACTGAACCTTTACGCGGGATGCATCCAGATGATGATTCAGCAGTTCCGATTTCTGCTTAACTTCCCATGCGACATACATTTCAATCTGTCTCACATGAGCTTCACGGACAATGTATGCAAAAAAAGCGGCAGCGATAAAAACGCCAACGGCAACAGAAGTCGCAAGTAAAAACTTGGGATTCATGTCCATCGGTCTGTTGTTCTTTTTGTCTTCCATAGGAGGCCCTTTTTCGCACACAATAATAACAAATTTCTAATATGTAGTCGTATGAGAGAAAAGACGATTGAGCACAAGAAAGAGAAAGACCAGAAGGAACGTTGCATTTTGGTTGGTATCGCCACTCCAAAAGTGCGTCCCTGGCTCGCCACCGAACAATTGGCGGAACTTGGTCGACTGGCAGAAACTGCCGGAGCTGAAGTTGTGCAAAGCTTTTTACAGAGGGTTCAGCAATTCAATGCCGCTACCCTTATTGGAGAAGGCAAGGTAAATCAGGTAAAACAAGCCCTTGAAGAAAACGACGCCAAGATGGTGGTTTTCGACGATGATCTATCCGGTTCCCAGGTCCGCAACCTGGAACAGAGAATGCCGGGAATCAAGGTCCTTGACCGCACAGGGTTAATCCTGGACATTTTCGCAAAGCATGCCGTTACCGCCGAAAGCCGCCTCATGGTAGAAGTGGCCCAGTTGCAGTATATGATGCCCCGCCTTACCGGTGCGTGGACCCACTTGTGTAGACAACATAACGGCGGTATTGGAACCAAGGGCCCTGGCGAAACCCAGCTGGAAACGGACCGTCGACTGATCCGCAAGCGCATACAGGAACTGAAGAAAAAACTTGAAAAAATCGAGGACGCCCGCGAAAGCCAGGCGGAAAACCGCAACGACATCTTTCACGTCGGCATCGTTGGTTACACCAACGCCGGTAAGAGTACTCTTACCAACCGGCTCACCGGTGCCGACGTCTACGTCGAAGACAAGCTCTTCGCCACTCTGGACAGCACCACCCGCAAGCTGTTCCTTGACGGCGAGAACATCATCCTCTCCGACACCGTGGGCTTTATCCGCAAACTCCCCCACAACCTGATCGAAACTTTCAAGAGCACCCTGGGAGTGGCCGCCCACGCCGACTGCATCCTGGAAGTGGTTGACGGAAGCGCACCCGACTACCGCGAACATCTGGAAGTCACCCACAAGACTCTGGAAGGTATCATCAGCAAGGACACACCCCGCCTCCGCGTATTCAACAAGGTGGAAGTCTGCGACGAAGCCCGCCGAAACGAACTGCTTGAAAACTATCCCGAAGCCATCCAGGTCAGCGCCCGCGAAAACATCGGCATGGAACGCCTGCGAGAAGCCTTCAGGGAGCAGCTATCCAACTGGCACAAGAAGCGAGAAGCACAAGCAGAAAAAATCAAGGAAGAAGCAGAATCACCATGGAAGAGTGAATAGTGAAGAGCTATGAGCTATGAGTTATGAGTTATGAGTTAAAATATGGCGCCTTCGGCGCGACTATTTAGCTGAAAGGAGCCGCAGGCTCCGCCCTCGTACCTGATACCTAAAAATTATGAACAAAGAAGAACTTAAAGAAAAGTATGGCAAGAAGCGCGTCCCTCACCAGTGGCGCGGTACCGACTTCATCTCCGCACAGATTTGCACCTTTTTCGGTTCGGGCATGAGCCCCAAGGCCCCCGGCACCATGGGAAGCCTGGCCGCCGCCATCGTCGCCTACCCCATGGCATTGCTATTTGCCAAAATCAGCACACCCGACCTGGGCATCCGCGGAACATCCGCCGGTCTGAACAGCGCCTTCCTTATCGCCGCCATCTTCGTATTCTTCGCCGCCATCCCTTTTGTCAAGAAGGCCATGAAGGATACGCAGACCGAAGATCCGAGCTGGATTGTCATTGACGAAGTCTGCGGCATTTTCATGTCGTTAGCATTTATTTCTAATGCAAGTATACTCGCCCATCCCTGGACCCTTGCAGTGGCCTTCGGACTGTTCAGATTCTTCGACATCCTGAAGCCCCTAGGTATCCACAAGTTCGAAGCCTTCCCCGGAGCATGGGGCGTCATGGCAGATGACTTGCTGGGCGGTATTTACGCAGGCATCCTCATGGGCGCCATCGCATTCGGAATCGGACTTTAATCAGCCGCGCCAGAAGGTAAAGGAACGGCCCTCGATTTTCTTACTTTCGTAGGTACAGCCGTCGGCCTGTCGATAAAGGTCATCAAAGTCAACCTTGCCGCCCCTAAAGAAGGTGGCACCAAGGCTTACGGCAATATTGTAATCTTCAAGGCCTTCAATAGAGACCTTATTCAGTTCCGTAAAGAATCGTCCAATGGCCTGTGCACCCAACTCCTCGTTGGTCACCTTGCTCAGGAATACCATAAATTCATCGCCACCTAGACGCAGCAGCACATCGACGTCACGAAAGGTCCTCTGCATGGCATCGGCTACAGCCACAATCACCTTGTCACCAGCCTGGTGGCCATAATTGTCGTTGATGGACTTAAACTTGTCTATGTCAAACAGGCAAAGCATTCCCTGCAGGCAGTCGTGCATCTTTTCCTTGATCTTGGAAACGCCACCGTTGCGGTTGTAAAGGCCAGTCATGGCATCGGTTTCCGCCTGGGAAATCAAGGCCTTTTCACGCTGCTTCTGTTCGCTGATATTTTCCACCGCAAAAATCACGTAGCGGGGCAATTCATCTTTTTTGTCAAAGTCCACGTTCACATAACGGGCGCGGCACCACATCCCGCTCTGCGAAAGGAATTCATGAGTAATGGTCGTCTTCCCTTTCAGACGTTCCTTCAAAGTCCCTAAGTCCAGGAACTTCTTTGCGTTTTCAAGAAAATCGGGATCCACAGTCTGCAAGGCACCATGATGTAACATCTGCTCCACATGAGGGCCCATGGCGCCATAAGGCTTCAGGGCATCTACATCATTACGAAGTTCCATGAACATCCCGGTATCAAGGTCTGCATGATACATGGTAACGTAAATATTGGAAATGGACTTCAAATATTTCGTCAGCTGTTCCTGGTTCGTCAATTCATTAACTCGATACTCAAACACAAAACGTTCCAGCTTCATTCGGGTCATGTAGGTTCCAAGAATCAAGCCCACGTTACTGTAGACCACCATGTTCACAATTTCAAGATTCACCATTTCGGCGGGCTTGAAAATCTTCACAAGATGAATGAACAGCAATTCCAAAACGAAATACAGGATCGCCAATCGATAAGGGCGGTCTGTAAAGAACATGGGCACGATGGCGAACATGACCAAAAGCGAAATGGTCAGCTGGTTTGGCGAACATACAAAGGCCAACAGGAATCCAAAGCCGAACAGAACACAGTCAAACAGGTATATCAGCCAAGGCAGCAACCTGGGCTTGCGGGGAACCAGATAGTAGTTGGCGAAGAAAATAATCAGCGATAGAACCAGGCCAAAACTGTAACCGAAATTCTGGTCAATCTTAACTTCAATCTGGAATGAACGGGAAAGCAACAGGGCCGTAGCAAACAGCACCACCGCGATCCTTGAAAAAGCATGAAGGGCCGCCTGGTTATTACGGTCCATAGCCGTCTTAATCTTGGGAAACTCCCTAGGATCAATACAAGCATACAGGATGTAGCTGCGCAACCATTCAAAAAATCGTTTCATCGGTTTTAAAGTAAATAAAAAAATATCCGTGGGAACATTTTCCAATCAACTTCATAGGAAAATCATCTAAAAAAAGGTATTTTTGGCCTAATTTGGAGTGAATAGATCTATTCTTCGGCTTGCAGGGGGTAATCGAACTGAATTGCCCTGTGAGTCGCAATCTTATCGAACTTGACTTCGTAGTATAAGTTCTCGGCATCGACACCAACCACGGTACCCGCCCCCATAATCTTGTGAACGACACGGTCCCCTTCCCCAAACTTGGCAATGGGAGCTTTCTTGCCGACAACACCATCCACACCGGATTCGCCATCCAGATTCTCGCCCAGTTCGCGGTTGCGATCCACCTCGGCAATATGTTCCTTGGCGGCGCGGTACCATTCCTCGGTAAAACCCTGAACCACATCCAGGTCGTCCATATCCATTTCCAGCAGGAACCGTGACGGGTAGCGACATTGGACATCGCCACCGGCGCTATCTTCGGAATCGCTGATGCACAGCACATTTTCGGCGCGGGTCAGAGCCACATAGGCCAGACGGCGTTCCTCTTCTAGCTGAGCCTTGTTCTTGACACGCTTTACCGGGAAGCAGCCTTCGTTAAGGCCGCAGACAAACACATAAGGGAATTCCAGGCCCTTGGCGTTGTGGATGGTCATGAGCTGAACCTTATCCTTGCGGACTTCTGCAGATTCAGCGGATGAGTCAGAGGAACCGCCCGCCCCATCGCCGGCTCCATCCCCCAAGCCATCGCTATTTGTGAACAGCACGATGTTCTGGAGGTATTCATCAAGGGTAGCATCTTCTTCGAAGTTCTTTTCGAACTCCATGACGCCCTGCTTAAGTTCGGCAAGGTTACCCAGGCGGTCTTCGTCACCATCCAGGCGAAGCATTTCTTCGTAGCCGGTTTCGCGGAGCATCTTGGTCAGCACATCGCTGACGGCCATATCGCGGTAAAGCCCGCGGTACTTCTCGATCAGCTTGACGAACTCGCCCACCTTGGTGCGGGCCATGAAAGCGGCACAATCCAGGTCAGGCTTTACAGCATCATTTTCGACGGCGGCATTTTCCGCCTCGGCGGCCACATAAATTTCTAGAAGGGCGTCGTAAAGATTCAGCCCGCGGCTAGCGGCGTAATTCTGCAAGATAGCCTGCTTCTTAGGGCCAAACATGCGCTTGGGCGTATTCACCACACGCAAAAAACTCAAGTCGTCGCCGTATACCAGCATACGCAAGTAGCAAAGCACATCCTTCACTTCCTGGCGCTGGTAAAATCCGATACCGCTGTAAACCTTGTAAGGCAAGTCCGAAGACATCAGCGCTTCTTCTACAGAGCGGGACTGGGAATGCATACGGTAAAGGACTGCGATATCCTTGGGACTGACGCCGTTATCGATTGCCTGCTTGATCCGTTCCACAATCCATTCCGCCTCTTTGCGGGTGTTCTTGGCGTGGTAAAACACAGGCGTCTTGCCGCCGGCCCTGGTGGGCTTCAACACCTTCTGAATACGGAACTCGTTATTCTTGATAACGGAATCCGGGATTTTCAGGATCGAGGGCGTCGAACGGTAATTGTTCTGCAGAAGGATTGTCTTGCAGCCTTCGTGGTGGCGGTCAAAATCAAGAATGCGGTTGACATCGGCCCCCCGCCAGGTATAAATCGTCTGGTCCGGGTCCCCCACAACAAAAAGATTCTTGTGGTAGCTGCAAAGCAGTTCCGCCAGGCGGTACTGCTGACCGTCAATATCCTGGAATTCATCCACCATCACATACATCATGCGCTTGGCCCACTTCTCCCGCTTTTCGGGGAAGCGTTCCAGAATATAAAGCGTTACCAGAATGAGGTCATCAAAATCCAGCGCAAAATTTTTGCGCTGTTCATATAGGTAGCGGTAATAAACCCGATGCCACTTATCAGGCGCAGCCTCCACCAATTCCAAAAGGCCTTCGGCATCCTTGTCGGCAAACAGGGAAACATAATCCGCCTCGTTGGCCTTGCGACCGCCAATGAAATCCATGACACTACTGATCTTAAGGTCGTTCAGGTGCAGGCCCAGTTCGGCATAGCACTTCTTTAGCAAGGTCTTCTGATCGTCTTCGTCAAGAATCATGAATTCCTTGGGATAATTCAGCACATGAATATCTTCGCGAAGGAACTGTACGCAAAAACCGTGGAAGGTGGAAATATAACCGGAATCGTCGCCCTTGAGCATGGTGCGGATTCGGTTCTTCATTTCGCCGGCGGCCTTGTTGGTAAAGGTAACGCAAAGAATATTGGATGGAGAAATCCCCAGCTCCCTAGCCAGATACAGATAGCGATGGGTAAGCGTGCGGGTCTTGCCGGAACCAGCCCCGGCAATCACACGAATAAAGCCCTCGGTATTTTCAACAGCCTCACGCTGTTCTGCGTCTAGTTTAGAAAGCAAATCCATACTGCACAAAAATACACTTTAGCAAAGGCTCTGTCAAGTCACCCCATACACATTTGAGCAACTAGCATAAAAAGTCCGTTTTGTCAGCCCGTCGAAAACTGCATTTTTACTCCAGAAACGCCATTTCAAGGCTGTTTATTAGCTTCGGCGCCAAAGCATATTTACAGTAGGTTTGCAGCATACAGTCTGGACTGACAGAGCCTGCAGTTAGAATACAGCTAACAAAACGCGTTTATGCAATCTGACCCTGGCCGTACGAAAAAACTTGACAGAGTTATCCGATTAGTAGTCTTTTGCGCACCGGACGGACGCCCCGTTGACTTTCTTTAGAGCCGCGTGTTGACTTATAGCATCGCGTTCAATGTATGCCATCCGGCCAAACAGCTCAGGTTTAAGGTCTTCGTTCCTATCATATTCACCAGGCATCCAGTGATAAGCATATTTGTTTATATATTGATAATCAACTTGTTTTTCATCGCTACGTGAATCCTGAGTTTTTAAATAACCCGCCGGCAGAAGGGAGAATCCGCGTTGGTTGCTCCCCCACAGGACTGCCCCCAAATAATTGGCACCATTACGCGAGCCGCCACCTTCCATTATCAATCCCCACTCAATCTCACTCATCACATGCCACCCCTCGGGGCATATTCCTTGATGGAGAACGGCCGTCAATGCACCTTTGGCTTCAGGAATCGGATTTTTCATCAAGTCATACTCTACAGGGCACTTGCTCGTGCCCAAGCCAAAGCTGTCGCAGGCGGCAGGGAAATTCATGGCGCTAGCCCAGGTGTAAAGCCCGCCGAAGCCGTTGTCGCAGTACCACGGGTCGTCGTCGTAGCAGAATTTCGTGGAGTCGGTCATCTGGATTCCGGCATCAATCATCTTCCCGTAGTTCAGGTTCTGCGCAAAAAAAGTAATGGAATCAAGTCCAGAAATAAGGACTTCATAACGAATGGTCTTGTACACCTGGCCGTCGCGCGGGTCGGTGAACTCGCCGTAGCTGTAGCCCTGGTCGTTCACAAACAGCTCGCTCATGTCGTAGTACTTGCTACTGCTGCTCGAACGGGCAACAGAACTGCTGGATTGTAGAATCCAGTGACCGTTTATGCAACGATACCTCAAATTGTACTTCGAAATGAATTTTGACCCACCTTCATATTCGCTGTCGCAAAGCGAGTCTACCAGCACAAAGCTGCTCGAGCTAATCCCGACATCGCTAACCGCTCCCGACGATGCCGCCACAGAACTGCTAGATCTCCGGTCGGTGCCGGGGATGACACTGCTGCTGGAGGTGGCACTTTCGCTCGATTTTGCGGAGTTTCCCTTGCTCGAGGAGCTCTTCTTGGATTCCTTGGCTTCGCCAGCTGTGACACTTGTGCTGGAGGCGGCGTCGAGGCCTTCGTCGTCGCTCGAGTTCACGGAAATTTCGTCGCTTGCGCCACTCCCGGAGTCGTCACCGCAGGCGGTAAAGAACATGGTTGCCGCGAACAGGGCCAGGCAAAAAATTCTGAGCAGGTTCATTCAAATATCCTTGTCATAACTCGTTTAAAAAATTTATATGTGAGCATCATTTTTACGCAGCGAGCACATCAAGAGCCTCGGTTCGAGAGACTCGATCTTGTAATTGTTACGGTTTTTCTTGGACTTTTTGTTCTTCTTGTTGAGTTTAGACACATAACCCCTATAGCCTTTCAAAGGAAAGGCTTTGTTAATTTGTTTAAAATCTTGTTATAATTAGTAGTTTTTTACACAGCGGATGGAAAGAGCATTTGTCTTAAGAGCCCCTCCACTCCGACTAAAAGAATTTTTGTTAACATAGGCCGCTTGAGCAACATCCCCTTGACTTTTATGTTGTTGCGGCAGATAATAGCCCACAGACTCAGTAATGTGTTCGAATTTTTTTTCTTGCCAATACCCGGCTGGCAGTATCGATAATCCGTAAGAATTTTTGCTACCGAATCCGGTAACCTTTGAGCCCATGTAATAGGCAACATCACTACCGCTCATTTCAGACAGAAGCGTCCATACATCCTCGTTCATCACATGCCACCCGTCTGGGCAAATTCCTTGATGCTGGGTAAACAGAACATCTCCATTGAAATTTTCATTCTCGCTGCTTAAATCGAACTTATTAGGACATTTTTCCGAAGCGACAGAGAAACTATCACATACGGCAGGGAAACCCATGGCGTTGCTCCAGGTATAGAGACCGCCCCAGCCGTTGTCGCAGTACCACGGGTCGTCATCATAGCAATACTTGGTACCTTTCCCCTGTACCGTACCGCCCGGCACCCTCTCGCCATAGTTCAAATTCTCGGCAAATATGGTGACAGAATCAACGCCGCGCATATGGTACTTATAATCAATCGTCACCGTACGATATTTCTGTCCGTCGCGAGGGTCTGTAAATTCTCCGTACTTGACATCCGGATTGAATTGTTCCGTCATGTCAAAATAGCTACTACTGCTAACAGAACTAGACGATTCAACCTCAACCCAAAAACCATTCTTACAAATATATCTGACCCCTGTTGCCAAGACACGTTTTGTCTCCCCTTCTTCTGCTGCATCACAGGGTTCTAATGCAGATTCACTAGAGCTACTGCTATTCCCTGCCGACGAGTCCGCAGACGTTCCCGAGCTGCTCGACTTAACGCTTGACGAGGCTGGGTTAGACTCACCGCCACTGTTCTTGTCTCCTGTAGACGAGCTTGATTTTGCAGAGGAAGAGCTGTTCGTAGTCGAAGACGAGACACTGCTGCTAGATTTGTCTCCATTGCCGTCACTGGTCCCGTCGCCGCTGCTCAGGATTTCGCTAGACGAGGATTCCTTTTCCGGTTCAACGAAGCTGCTGCTGTCGTCGTCACCGCAGGCGGTAAAGAACATGGTTGCCGCGAACAGGGCCAGGGCAAATGGTAGCAATCGTTTCATTTGTTCACTCCAAAGAAAGAAGATAGAAATTGTTGATGAGGCACGAGGTTCGAGGGCGCTCGCGGGGCTCGCTTCGAGGTTAAAATTTGGCGGCTACGCCGCGTAGCTAAATCTCATAACTCGTAATTCATACCTCATAATTAATTGGCGACGCTTACCCCCTCGTACGCCGATAAAGGCACAACAGCCGGAGTCCGCTGTCTGAGGGATTAATTAAATTAAATGTATGCATTTAAAGTTTCGCCAGAGCATTCTCTCCCTGATACCGTCACTGGCGGTTATCTCGTTCCTATTCGCAAGTTGTTCTAGCGAAAACTACGAAGAAATCGTTACCGTTTCCATCAAGGACGGTGTTCTAGGCGATCCGGTAGACATCGATGTTCCTTCCGACCTTTTCAGGTCCAGTTCAGACATGTCTCCGTTCAAGACATCCTCCAGTTCGATAGCCAGCGGTAAATCTTCTGACAGTAAGACGGATTCATCTGACAGTTCCGTCAAACCGGTTAGCAGTTCTTCTATTGACGTCCCAAAATCATCTGCATCACAGGCAAGCTCCTCGTCGCAGAAAACCGAGACTCCGGCCTCAGCCCTTCCGCCGGCAGGATTCTACTCAGCCTTTACCCTGACCGCCCCTACCCCGAAGAATGGCGGTGTGTTCCGTTGCACTTACGACGGTTCCGAACCCACCAGTGCCACGGCCCAGGCAAGCAACAAGAACATCTCTTCTACAACTGCCGTTCGCTGCTACGAATTTATCGGTAACGACATCGTCGCCAAGGAAACCCAGACCTACTTTATCAACGAAACCATTTCGATGCCCGTAGTGGCCATCAGCGTGGCTCCGGAATATTTCAACGGTTACGTCGCGGCCCCCAAGTGCTCCCCGGACCCCTGTTACTCCGCCAAGTTCTGGGAAGACGTGGAGTACCCGGTACATGTCGAATACTTCGCCAACGGCAGCCGTTCCACCCAGAAGGATTTCGAAATTGACGCCGGGATTTCCATCATGGGCGGCTGGAGCCGAAACCAGATCAAGAAATCCGTTTCGATCGCCATGCGCAAGGAATACCAGGACGGCCGTCTGAAGTACCCGCTTTTTGACACCCGCCCCGAAAAGAAAAAGTTCAAGGCGTTCAACCTCCGCAACAACGGCAACCGCTTTGTCAGCGACTACATCGAAGACCCCATGGCCGTAAGCCTGCTGGAAGGGACCCATGTGGATTACCAGCGTTCTCGCCAGGTGGTGGTTTTCTATAACGGAGTCTATTACGGCATTCACGACATGCGTGAAAAGTTGAACGAACATTTCGTAGAGACCAACTACGGAATCGATTCCAAGGGCGTGGACGTCATCAAGCATACGAACACGGATATCAGCGCCAGCGGTGGTACCAGCGAAGGTTACATCAGCATGCTGAACTACGCCGTCAATAACGACCTGACCATAGACGCCAACTACATCACCCTGGGAACCATGCTGGACATCGCCAGCTACGTTGACTACATGGCGGCAGAAATCTACTACCACAACGGAGACTGGCCCAACAACAACCTTCGTGCCTGGCACTCCGTAGAACAGCCCTGGAAGTTCATGGCCTTCGACATCGACCACGGTTTTGACTGGACCTGGAACGTTAGCGGTTTTGGCCAGAGCACCAACATATTTACATGGATCAAGAACGGCGGAACCACAAGCGGATCCTGCTACAAGTCCAGCAACAGCCTCTGCTTCCACAACCTGTACAACAACATTATCAAGAACGAGAACTTCAGGCGCACCTTCATAAACAGGGCTGCCGTCCTGTACAACAGTTTTGTCAATTCCGCAAAGGTTGAAACCGCTGTCGACAAGATGGTATCCACCATGCCCATTTCCGATATTACCCGCGATATGAATAAATTCCCCAGGGCTCAGTTATGGTACACCAACAGTTGCAACAACGGATTTGAATATACGGGCTCCTGCCTCAAGACCTGGTCCCGCAGCAGGGACAGCAAGGTCATCCAGGAATTCCAGAACGAATTTGGCCTTGAATCCCTGGTGAAGATGACCATCAGCGCCACAGGACTGGGAACAGTGCTGCTAGATGATATCGCCCTGCCCAGCCAGAGCTACACAGGCAATTTCTTTAACGGTCACCCCATGAAGTTGACAGCCAGCGGAAACGGCGGCATCTTCGTAGAATGGGAAGATGGATCCGCCCAGAATCCCCGTTTTGTCTACGCATCGGCCGGGGCCACCTACACAGCCAAATTCAAGTAAAAAGGACGCTCACGCTAATCGCGTAGGCAACGCACCGAGTACATATTGGTGCTGATATCGAAATCCCTGGAAAAGTCCCCCGGAGGAGCCAGATGCCAACCAAAGGCATCACCATCTTCTTCGGTAGCGCTCCAGAAATGGGCAGACACACCCAGATCTACAAACTCATCCGTAGCCTTCCCTGCCGGAACCACGTCGAAACCATAACGGTCGGAGCCGTCCCATTTGTCCCTGGACTTTAGGCTGACCCATGCTTCTTCCTTTCCGTCGCTATCTTCGATAAAGCGTTTGAACATGGTCCATTCGTCGTTATCGGGCAGATGCCAGCCTCGGGGGCAGGATTTTACAGCGGATGAAAATGCATACAGTCTGCCGTACCTTTTACAGTTTTCGTCACTGTTATCGTAACAGGCACTCCCTTCGGACTTAAAGTTCAAATTCTGGGACATCCACGTTTTTGAGCCAATTTTGACGGTTTTGTAGGTCTGACCGTCTCGAGAATCCGTAAAAGAACCCGTGACAGGCACGGATATTGCTAAAGTGGGCAGGAAGAAGCAAAGAAAGGGAACGAAAATTTTATTCATGCAACTAAAGATATATTTCTTTCCCCATTTTGCAATGCAAAGGATAAATAACTAAATTCGCCCCGCTTTTTTTTAAAACTTGATGGGGTACATCAGGTACCAGTGGACTTCGGGGTAAACCTGCACCGTGGGAGCCGGGAACTTGAAGTAGTTCAAGTAACGCACAATTTGGCGGGCCAGACGACTCTGGGGCCGGAAGGCTTCAAGGTCGTAGTCCAGGGCGATGTAGACTTCGCGATGGGGCGTTCCCTCGTAATGCTTGATGAAGACGCCCTCGTCAATGCTGAGACCCACGGCAATGGCAAGCCAGCTGGGGTAATAGGCGCGGGCTGCGGCGGGCAGCATGCGGTAAGGCTTGAAGCTAGCCCAGTAAGTCTGGTTCACGTAGTCGTCGGTAAAGATGCCGTCTGAAGCCTGGTGGTCCTGGCGGTAGTAAACCTTGGTATTGATCCAGTAGCTCCACTTGAGGTCCACATACTTGAACAGCGGAACATAGCGTTCTGCCATAGGCAAGAAACCGCCAAGGGACCCGGACAGAACGTCAAAGATGCTGAAACCCCAGCTGGGAGCGAAGCCGTCCTTGATGTCGATGGCGATATGGGTGGACATGGCAGAAAGACCTGCGAACAGGTAGGAATAGAATTCCGAGACACCAGCCCAGTGGTAACCTTCGTAGAAGAATTCGCCCAGAGCCACACCCGAGGCAAAATGCCCCAGCTTGTCCAGGTTCAAGGCGTAGTCAAAATCGTTTTCAAAGTGGAAATCGTTGCCGTTCTCGCCCCACCAGCCCTTGTCAAAGACAAGCCAGTAGGCGGCACCGTAGGCGATCAGGGTCGTAGAGGCCACGCCCGTCAGCTTCAGGGCACTGAACTCGTGATTTTCCTGAGGATCCTCGGAGCGGTAATCCCAGGTGGAATCTCGCCAGGTCATGGGACCAAGGAAGCTGTCGGCCTGAGCCGCACCAGTTCCAGCCAGCACACCGGCAAGCATATATTTCAACACTCTTTTCATCGGGCTGCAAAAATAGAAAACCTCTCGGCATAAGCCAAGAGGTTTCCTAAAATCAGATTTGAGCCGAAGGGCCAAAAGGCCGAGCGGTCTCATTAGTCCTTAGCCAGGAGCACGACGCTGTTGTGGCCACCGAAGCCGAAGCCATCGGACATAGCGTACTTGAAGCTATGAGCAGTGTTCTTGTTGGCGCAAACGTCAAAGTGGATACGTTCGTCCTGGTTGAACACGTTGGTGGTAGCGTGGATCATCTGGTTCTGGAGAGACTTGATGGTGATGATTGCTTCGAGAGCACCGGCAGCACCGAGAGCGTGACCGATCATGCACTTGGAAGAGTTGATCTTCAGAGTGTCGCGGAGACCGAAGACCTTTTCGAGAGCGGAGCATTCAGCAACGTCGCCCAGCGGAGTAGAAGTACCGTGGGTGTTGACGTAGCCAACGTCGGAAGCAGAAATCTTAGCATCGCGGAGAGCCATTTCGATAGCCATGCGAACGCCTTCACCGTCTTCACGAGGAGCGGACATGTGGTGAGCGTCGGCGCTCATGCCAACACCGGCAACGCGGGCGAGGATCTTTGCGCCACGCTTCTGAGCGTGAGAAAGGCTTTCGAGAACGAGCACGCCAGCACCTTCACCGATAACGAAACCGTCGCGGTCAACGTCGAACGGGCGGGAAGCGGTGGTCGGATCGTCGTTACGCTTGGACAGAGCCTTCATGGAGCAGAAACCGGCAACAGCGACTTCGTTCACGGTTTCGTCGGCACCGCCAGCCAGCATGATGTCGGCACGGCCCAGACGGATAGCGTCGTAGGCGGCAGCGATAGCGTGGTTGGAAGTAGCGCAAGCGGAGGTCACTGCGAAACAGGGGCCCATCCAGCCAATGCGGTTAGAAACTTCACCGGCAGGCATATTGGTGATAGCCATGGGAATGAAGAACGGAGACACACGGCTAGGACCGCGAGTTGCATAGGCAACGCAAGTGTCGGTGTAAATCTTCATGCCACCGATACCGGAACCGATGATCACACCGGCGCGGCTGGGATCTTCTGCAGCAGGATCGACACCTGCATCGGCCAGGGCCTTGTATGCAGAGTAAACGGCATACTGGATGCTACGGGAGTAGCGGGACTGGTCGCGAGAGCTGAAGTATTCGTCTGCAACGAATTCGTTCACGCTAGCGGAGAACTTGGTGGTAAAGTTGGTTGCATCAAAGCGAGTGATCGGGGTGATGCCGGACTTACCTGCGAGGAGGCTGTCCCAAAGAACGTCGGGAGAGTTACCAAGGGCAGAAACGCAGCCCATACCAGTGATTACAACTTCTTCCATATATTCCCAAAGGTTAAGATTTGAGTCAGTTAACTATTACCAAATGTAGAAATTTCATTTTGTTGATTAAAGTCACACCATTGGCGAGACCGCGAAAAAATTATAATAAAAAACTTACAGAAATCTTACATCAGGATTAAAGCAGCCCCATTTTCGGTCACCACGCCAAAACCACGCCACCTTTAAAAACGTTTCCAAAGCATTGACAAACAATAATCTACATTTGCCCCCGCTATGGTAAGAATTAAAAGTGCGCCGAACCTCGTGTGGATGGACCTGGAAATGTCCGGGCTGGACCCAGAAAAGGATGTAATCCTTGAAGTGGCAACCATCGTGACCGACGGAAACCTGAAGATCCTGGCCGAAGGCCCCGTCATCGCAATTCATCAGACCGAAAACATCTTCGAAGGCATGGACGCCTGGAACACCCGCCACCACACCCAGAGTGGCCTGGTGGACCGCTGCCGCAAATCGAAAATCACCGTAGCCGACGCCGAAAAAATGACACTGGACTTCATCAAGCCCTTCACCCAGGAACGGGGCAACGTACTCTGCGGCAACTCCATCACCCAGGACCGCCGATTCCTCTACAAGTACATGCCCAAGCTCTCCGGATGGCTCAACTACCGAAACGTCGACGTCAGCTCCATCAAGGAACTGACCTTCCGCTGGTACCCCAACCTCCCCGAATTCGAGAAAATGGAAAAGCACCAGGCCCTGGACGACATCCGCGAAAGCATCGCCGAACTGGAATACTACCGAAAAACGATATTTGTAAAGAACGTTTAAATGACCATCAAACCTTACGTCGATACCCAGGACCGCCTCCCCTACGCCGTGCGCATGAGGAACCGCGCCATCGCCATCTTCGTTTTCATTGGAATTTGCGCAGGCATCGGTTCGTGTATCTATAAAGACAAGATTTCCGGGGCGGAAGCCGCCGAGTTAAAGGTGGAGACTCAGGCAGAGCCCGCTAACGATTATAACAAGGAAGAAGTTGCCGCAGGCAATCAGGCGCAAGAGATAAAAGCAGCCGGTCCGTCTGAATCCGCAAAGATGTTCGAAGGGCCCACCGCCGAAGACATCGAAAATACACAGATGGCGGTAACTGCAGAAATCGCCCCATCCAACCCGCCTGCCGTAGAAATCATCGACAGCGCCCACATCAAGAGCCAGAAAGACGTGTTCATGGCCGAAAAGATCGACAACCTGCTCCGTCGATTCAAGCCCGAAAACGCCATCATCCTGATCGTAGACGCCAAGAGCAACGAAATCATGGCCTGGGGCGAACGCAAGAACAACGCCGTGCAGAACCAGCCGGACTACCTGACCCGCAACACCTTCCCCGCCGCCTCCCTGGCAAAGACAATCACCATCGCCGCCGCCATGGAAAGCAACCGCTACGCCCTGAACACCTCGATCCCGCTCATCGGCCGCGCCCACCATCTTTACAAGAACCAGCTCAGGGTTCCCCAGAATTATCATGGCCCCACCGTAGAAATGCAGGACGCCTACGCCCATTCCTACAACCCGCCCCTGGCCCTCATCGGCATGAACGTGGGAGCAAGCAAGCTTAAGGCCGCCGCCCGCAACCTGGGTTACAACATGAACTACGCCGCAGGACTTCCGGGCAGGTCCAGCTTTACGCCGCCGGACACTGGCTACGGGCTAGCCGAAGCCAGCTGTGGCTTCACCGAAGCCACCACGCTGTCGCCCCTACAGGCCGCCGCGCAGGTCCGCGCCATCCTCATGAAGAAGCCTCTTGAAATCCCCTGGTCCACCACCCCGGACCTCGACGGCTACGCCCCCAAGACCCGCCTGGCCCTGGACGTGAACAAGTTCAGCGAAAACACCTACTACGGACTCCGTCAGGCCATGATCCGCTCCGTGACCCACGGCACCGCCCGCAAGAACATCTCCACCAGGCACATGGCCCGCAAGAACTATAACGCCCTGAACATCGGCGGCAAGACAGGCTCCCTGGACGGTTCCGACCCCAAGGGCCGCTACGACTGGTTCATGGGATTCGCCGAAAGCAAGGAAGACCCCAGCAAGGCGATCATCATCGTAGTTTTGCAGATTTACGACAACCAGGGCTTGCGCCCCCAGCCCACCACCCAGGTGGCCGGCATGCTAATCAATTATTGGGCCCACCAGTACGTCACTGGCGGAAAGAAGAAATAGGAGAACAACATGGATTTATCTTGGTGGAACTTGATTCCCACTTACTTTGACGGTACCGCCATTGAACTTGGCAACTTCCCGGTGCGCTGGTACGGCATCATGTACATCTTCGCCTTCGTCACAGCCTACCTTACGCTGTGGCACATCAACAAGAAGGACAAGCTGGGCTACACCAAGGACCAGTTCGACAGCCTGTTCACCTGGATTATCGCCGGTATCATCCTGGGCGCACGACTGGGCTATGTGATCTTCTACAAGCCTGGCTACTACCTGGCCAACCCCACCGAAATCCTGCTGCCCATGACCCACGACGCCCTGGGATACCACTTTAGCGGTATCGCCGGCATGAGCTACCACGGCGGACTCATCCTGGGCATCGTCTTTACCATTATCGGTCTCAAGCGAAACAAGATGGATGTCTGGCAGGGCCTGAACCTGTGCTTCCTGGCAGCTCCCCTGGCCTATACCTGGGGCCGTTGGGGCAACTTCATCAACGGGGAACTTTACGGTGAAGTGACGACAAGCGCCATCGGCATGTACTTCCCCCTGGCCCACGACAGCTCACTGGCCAACCCTATCCTCCACCACCCCAGCCAGCTTTATGAAATGTGCTTCGAGGGTGTTATCTTGTTCGTGCTCCTGTACAACCTGAGGCGCATCCCGCTGCTCAAAGACAAGATGCCCTGCCTCTACCTGATGGGCTACGGCCTCTTCCGCTTCTTCATCGAGTTCTTCAGAAAGTCTGACGCACACCTTGGACGTAACGACCTCTTCGGCATGAGCCGAGGCCAGACGCTTTGCAGCGTCATGGTCCTTAGCGGCCTCATCTGGCTGATCGTAATGATCTACCGTCAGAAGAAGCAAGCAAAGGTGTGAGGTACGAGGGATGGGGGCGGAGCCTGCGGCTCCTTTGAGCTAGATAATCGTGCCGGAAGCGCCCTACTCAGCCATCAGTTTTCAGCATTGAGCAAAGAGTCATTATAATAGCGCCGAAGGCGCCTTACTTTAGCTAACTGCACACAGCTCATAACTCATAACTAAAAAAAAACGAGCCCGCAGGCTCGTTTTTTTAAACGCTAACGCTGAGTTCGCTTACGGCTAATGCCGGCACCATGTAGGTTCCGAAGGGGTCCCGGTATTCGCTACCCACATCCACCACGTTCTTCATGATGTCGAAGAAGTTGCCGCTGAGGGTCACGCCATCTACTGGATGCTGGATGACGCCATTTTCGCACCAGAAACCGTGAGCGCCCATAGACAGTTCACCGCTAATGGCGTTACAGCCGGAGCCACCTTCCAGGCGAACAACCAGCAGACACTTGGGGAACAGCTTCAGCAAACCGGCCGTAGTCAGTTCACCTGCGGGAACCAGCAAGTTGTTAAAGGAAGTCCCCATCTTGCTGCCGAAATCGCGGGCGCCGTTGCCGGTGGTCTCGCGGCCAGCCTTGGCCGCCGTCTCAAGATTGTAGAGGGCTTCGTTGAACACGCCGTTCTTTACCACTTCCACACGCTTGGCCACACAGCCTTCGGAGTCGCAGCGGTACTTGTGCTGGAACAATTCGCCCTGAGGGTCGTTAACGATGGAGAACTTTTCGCCAGCCACCATCTGACCTTCCATGCCGGCCAGGCGGGACTGTCCCTTCTGCATGGCTTCGGCTTCGAAAGCGGAGCAATACATTCCCACAATGCGGGCAGAAACTCTTTCCGAGAACACCACGGGAATCTTGCCGCCCTCGATTTTCTTGGCACCAAAAAGTTCCGTGGCATAGTCAGCAGTCTTCGTCGCGATTTCATCGATACTGAACTGCTTCCAGTCGCGACCGGACTTCACAAAGTTTCCAAGCTTCTTGATACCATCACGGACTGCAACTGCGCCAGCCCCTGCGGATGCAGAATTGGACTTGCCCTTATAAAACACGCCTTCACTATTTGCAATTACCGAGGAACCCGAAGTCATATCCGCACCCAGGTACGGAATATTTTCAATTTCCTTGGACTTCGCGAAGGTCTCTTTTTCCAGATCGATGCAGAAATCCTTCATCTGCTGCAAGTTCAGGGATTCCAGGGCCGGGTTGTAGTTGGGATATTCATCCGGCATTTCCACAGGCTTGGGCAGTTGGATATCGATGGACTCCGTCCACTGAGTATGACAGAGAGCATCCTTCAAAGTCTGCGCCACCGCTTCCTTGGTCAGACGTTCCGTATAGGCATAACCCGGATGGCCATCCTTGATTACGCGGACACCGAGACCGACGGAGTCAGAAATTTCTGTATTCTGTACCTGTCCCTGAAAAACGGACAGACCTTCGGAATGGGAAGTAGAAGCAATTACATCAAACTGCTGAGCCTCTTTCTTGGCCAAGTCACACATGTAGGATACAGCATCAGTAATATTCATTTGTTCGGCTCCAAGTTCGAGGCTCCAGACGTAGCATTGGCAAAAGCACAACGGGACTTACGTTCCAGCATTTTCCAGTAGGCGGCGGGGCTGCCGGTTACAGATTCCAGTGCAGAAGCCAGGTCCGCAGTAATGGGCTGGGTTCCAGCAATCAGGGCTTCCAACATTTCCATAGACACGCCGATGCGACGGGCGAATTCAGCCTTGTCCATCTTAAGCCATTCGATGCCTTCCAAAATTGCCTGTCCCGGAGTGGGAGTTCCACGTCTTGCCATACACAACTTCCTTGATTAAAAGTCTACCGTCTTCCAGCCTTCTGCGCCAAAGCGCAGATCGCGTTCCACAAATTCCCAGATCAAGAGCTTCTTGCCCTTCAGCACACCAGCTCGACGAGCCAGCTTTTCGCGGACCAAAGTACTTGCACCGCCATCGCTTACAATGCTTGCCACCGGACGCTTCATGTCCTTGGCGAAATGTGCGATCCAGCCGGCGTTCACCGGGGAATCCGTCTGGTAAATTCGGCTGAAACTGTCCCCGAGAATCAGGATCTTCGCATTGCGGAAATCATCCTTGAATGGGACAACCACATGGCCCATCACCTTCTGGGACTTAAACACTTTGAACTTGTTCAGGCCGCTCATTTCTCCGATGTCACCCATACGGTCTGCGGCACTATCCTGAACATCATACTCTATAGATTCCGGTCCCACATCAACCAGACTATCTTCCACCATCTTCTGAACCTTGGTGTAGATTTCCCAGGCAGCCAGTTCCGCGCCTCGAGGAGTCCAGTGGGTATCGTCATTCAAGTACAGGGCACCCAGTTCACCATCGTTGGCCTTGGCCGCCCACAAGGGAGTGTAAAGGTCTACCGTATTGAAGCCCAGGGCAGTAAGGCTATCCAGAACGGTCTTGCCATGACCTCTATAGTCGCCGCCACCCATCACAGGCTTAATATCATTATCTCCGGTCAGTCGTTCCGGGTAGATGCTGGGTTTACCAGGAACCACCACCACCAGAAGTTCCACACCCTTGGCCTTCAGTTGGTCCCTAAATTTTTGGATTGCCTTAATGGGATCGTCTAACTTGGCTGCGCGTTCATCAAACGGAGACGGCTGAACCAGAAATTCCACATCCTGGCGGTAATAAAGCCACGGGTCAGAAGAAAGATCTGCTGGATTATTCCCCAGGACCACCTTCTCGCCCGGCTCACTGAACAGTTTCCACACCGTCAGCTGGTACTTGGGACGAATGGCCAGAACCAAGGCATTTTCATTTTCCACAGTTTTTTCGAAAGCCCTGAGATAGCTTCCCTTCCAGACACCATAACGTCTAATACCATCCAAGGCGCGCAATACAGAAAAATCACTAAAGCGTTCCGTAATCACGCGCAAACAGGAATCCAGTTCCGGGAAATGTTCCGGTTCATCTTCCAGAACATACAACAGAGTGTCAGCACGGCGGAGCAATTTGTAGTCATCGTCAGCCGTGTCCAGCTGCGCATAAGTATTTACCGCAAAAGTCGCAGATTCAAGATCCGAAAGGGCATTTACCACAGGTTCCAGATTCTGGGACAGTTCCCCCTCATTGGAGCCGGCAGCAACGTTCTCACGGGCGTCATGCCAGGCAGCCTTCAACTTGCGGGCGTTATCCACCATGGATGCCTCACGCTTGAAAGGCCCGTAAAAAGTATCCTTGAAAATGTCAAAGGACAAGAGCCGCGGACCGCCAGAAACAGAAGAATCAGCCTCTTCATCGGAGGTACCACAAAAATCAACCACCGTCTGCACAGTAAAGGGCAGCAGGAGCAATACGCCAAAAATCGCGATAAGAACAACAAAGGATTTCTTCACGTTCAAAAAGATAGTATTTTCTCCCGCCCACAAAAAAATTATACTATATTTGGTTGCGCTTATGGCAGTAGGCCTAAGGCCCCGCCGTAGTTGTTGCCTGGATAGTTCAGTTGGATAGAACGGGTCCCTCCTAAGGATCAGACTCGCGTTCGAATCGCGATCCGGGTATTTTCAAAGGTTTCTGGTTCACTCCAGAAGCCTTTTTCTTTTTCCCCAAAAAAATCCTGCGCCCATCCAGAAGTTCTATTTCTTTGTTGTAAACAAAAACAACGTATAGTTTAGTACAAGTTAAGAAACAACTGTATAATTTATTAGTTTTTACACATCTTTTTGTGTAGGGTAACAAACAAAGGAACAAAGATGAAAAAACTTACAACAATGGTAGTCGTAGGTTCGTTGGCCCTGTGCGCCTCCGCCTCCGAAAATACTGTCCGGCTAAAAAGGGACGTCCTTGGACGAGCCCTGGGTTCAAACCAGAAACAGCCCGTCCTTCTGAAAAAGGCGAAGGTCCAGGAAGCTACGCCACTGGCCACCAGATACAGCGGCCTGTACAACAGCATGGCAGACCTTTACAACCCCAATGAACAGGAGCCCAGCCTGGGCAGATATGTCGTCGCCTCCTTCACCAACGACAACAGTACCGGTTACGCGGATCGTTTCGATTTCAACGAACGCTCCAACATTCCCCTTAGCGAATTCAAGACCAGGGTCCAGGACTTCGAAGACCACTACACTTCCGTAGTCGGTGACTATGATACGCCCCAGATCAAGGTCCGTTACAGGGGTATATATCCCTACGAGACCACACCCTACTCCGTCATGTTCGGTGCCGACATGTACGATTACCAGGGCAGCTTCTACAGGGTCAACAACGAAATGTACATGACCAAGAACGGCCTGAACTCCGTCTACGGCATTCGAAACTACGCCCATGACAACGGCTATGTCGGTGTCGCCACCAGGATGTTCTTTATGAGCCAAGGTACGGCATTCCCCGGTTACGTCAACTTTACGCAAAAGACAGGATGTAACCTCAGCATGAGCCGCGGCTACAACAGGACCGAGGAACTAACCTACAACGTAACTCTGGCCATGGACATCGCGCCCTTTGCCAACGTGTACCTTTTTGACGCCGCATGCGCCAACAGCGTGGACTTCTACACCTATCTTCCCGATAGCCCCAGAAACGAAGACCTTGCCGTCGGCGTCCACGATTATTCCTACTTCGGCTACATCTTCAAGGATAACGAAGCCTACAAGCTGACCTATGACGAAGAAGCCGCCATCCTGGACGACTTCATCTACCATAACAGAACCATCGACTTCGCAACCATGGCCGAAAGGAACAACTTCGCCCTGGCCAACAACGCCATTTCCGTAGCCCCCTACCAATACTACAATGGCGAAATGCTCCCCCACGACGATGTAAACCCGTACTTCAAGAACGGATACAGCTATGTCAAGCCCGAAATCTCCGCCATGACCTACCTGTACCTGAACGGTCATAAGAAGGTGACCCAGATTATGACAGGCCAGTTCGTAGACCACGATGCCGTTACCGCCAACCCCAGCGCCGCCCCCACCCTGGCCGCAGCCATGGTGACCGACCTGATTTCCAAGAATCCGTTCTACAAGTGGCATCCCGAAGTTGTCAAGGCCTTGCTGCTCACATCCGGCCTTAGCGACATCCTCAGGAACCGCTACACCAAGGACAACTATAACGGAGGCGGGTCTGAAGTAGGCATGTTCCGTCCCAATTTCAGCGGTATGATCAAGGGCAACCGTTCCCGCTATTGGATCGGCGACAACAACGACTTCTTCAAAAATGGACCCATCAAGTTCGTCGAGAAGAACCTGGTCAAGGGTAAAAAATACAAGCTCGCCATTTCCTGGCTGAACTCCGGCATTTACCAGATTGCAAACGGTCGAATTCAGCAAGATCTGGACCTGAGTGTTGCTGTCCCCCAGGCAAACGGTTCCAAGAAATATTACCGTTCCATGTCCTACGGCAACACCTTCGAAATGGTGGAATTCGAGACCGTCACAAACGATCCCATCACCATCGAGATTTCCCGATTTGCCAACAACGGCGGCCGAGTCATGCTAGGCTACAACCTCCACGAAATGTAGTCTAGAGTAAAAGTCAATCCTGTTTCAGGTAAACCACTTGCTGGGGGAAGGGGATTTCAATCTTGCCTTCGTCCAGCAATTTCTTTATCTTCTCGAGATATTCCCGTTTAAGGCTCGGGAAATCACTGGCACGAACCCACACGCGTACCGAAACGTTCACGCTGCTGTCGGCCAAATTCTCAACAAAGATCGCGGAGGCAGGATCCTTCAGGAAACGATCTTCTGCGGCGACCATCTTGCGGAAAATATCAAACACCTCGTCCAAGGAAGCGCCGTAGGCGACCCCAACGGACAAATCCAGTCGGCGAACCTTATTGCGGCTGAAATTCACAATGGGAGCACCCCACAGGGAACTGTTCGGGGCAGAGACATACAGGCCATCCGTCGTCTTGAGGGTCGTATTAAACAACCCGATACCACCGATCTTTCCCTTGACATTTCCGCATTCGATGTAATCCCCAGCCTTGAAAGGGTTAAGGAACAAAAGCAAAATACCCGAAGCCACATTTGACAGGGTATCCTTAAGGGCAAGGCCAATGGCAAGGCTCGCGGCACCGATCATGGCCAAAATTCCATTGGTATTCACGCCAAAAATATTCAGCCCTACAAGAAGGCCTATTACATACAGGGAATACCTGAACAGATCTGTTATCAGGGGCACCGCCGCCGGGTCCAGCCCGCGCTTGGTCATACGACCGATCACCTTGTGAAAGGACCAAACAAGAATGATAATGGCCACAATCACCAAGAACAGCGTAACCAGCTGCCCCATCAAAGTATTTTCAGAAATAATATCTCTAATCTTATCCACGAAAGGACAAGTTAGAAAAACAATTAGAGCGAAAAATTTAGCAACTAGATTTTCAAGATACTGATGGGAAATGAACCAAAGCCGGTTAAAAGAACTTTTGGGGCACTTTGTATCGAATTTACACCCTGACGCCAGTTTCTTACTTTTTTCACGGAAACTGTGTTTTGTTTCTTACGTAATATTTATATAAGCATTCTATATTATTAATATCAGCTGTTTCTTCTATCTTTGGCGAGAGTTTTTGACCATCAAAAACGACTTTTCAACCATAGGAAACATCCTTATGAACCGCACCTCCAAGCTATTTGCGGCAGTCCTCGTGGCCATTCCTTGCGCCATTACCCCCAGTTTTGCAGGCGGCCTCACCCATAACACCAACCAGACCGCCCATTTCGTACGTGGTATCGCCCGCGATGCCTCCACCGATGTGGACGCCGTCTACACCAACCCGGCAGGAACCACCGAATTCCAGAAGACCTGGAACATCTCCTTGAACAGCCAGACCGTCTGGCAGAAGCGAATCATCAACACCACCTTCGCCACCGGCGCCGAAAAGGAATATGTAGGCGAAGCCTTCGTGCCCAGCATGCCCAGTTTCCTGGCCGCATGGCACCACAACAACGTGACCGTTTCTGGCGCATTCACCATCGCCGGTGGTGGCGGCACCGTCACTTACGATGACGGACTCCCCATGTTTGACGCATTCACCCTCAGTAATCCCCTTACCAAGGGCATGCTGCTAAGCGACATCGGCGGCAGCGCCGAACTTGAAGGTTCCAGCTACATCTTCGGATGGACCCTGGGTTCCGCCTACCGTTTTAACGACTACATTTCAGGTTACGTAGGCGCCCGCTTCAACTACGCCACCAACAACTACAAGGTCAAGGCAGACCTTTCCAAACTCGGCATGGGCGAAGCCGAAATGGACGTGGACCAGACCGGCTACGGCGTCACCCCGATCCTCAGCATGGACGTACGCTACAAGCGCCTGACTGTCGCCGCCAAGTTCGAATACCGCACCCGCATGGAACTTGAAAACGACACCAAGAAGATGCCCAAGCAGCTGGCCGCCTCCTTCCCCAACTATGCAGACGGCGTAAAGACCGATGCCGACATGCCTAGCTACCTTTCTGTAGGCGCCCAGTTCGAATTCGTGCAGGGCGTTCGCGGCGCACTTGGCTACCACAGGTTCTTTGATGCCGCCGCCAACTACGCAAACGGTGGTGACAAGTACCTGGAAAGCACCAACGAAATGCTGGTGGGCTTCGAATGGGATATCATCTCCCGCTTGACTCTTAGCGCAGGCGCCCAGTTCTCACGCATTGGAGTCAGCGACAAGTACCTGACCGAAATGAACATGAACGTCGATGCCAACAGCTACGGCGGCGGTATCGCCTTCAAGGCCACCGACTGGATGAAGATCAACCTGGGCTACTTCCACAGTTTCTACTACGAATGGAAGGGCGACAAGGAAGCCTACGGCAAGAAC
Organism: Fibrobacter sp. UWH1; assembly: GCF_002210365.1. Lineage (NCBI taxonomy): Bacteria > Pseudomonadati > Fibrobacterota > Fibrobacteria > Fibrobacterales > Fibrobacteraceae > Fibrobacter > Fibrobacter sp. UWH1. The sequence goes on along the minus strand of NZ_MWQG01000009.1, from coordinate 48,812 downwards.
AACTACGATCGTGAAAACCAGATGGTGGGTATTGGCGTAGACTTGACTTTCTAATGGGTTAAGCAACTATAAAAAGCTAATTTTATAATAGGACCGAGGCCACGCCCCCGGTCTTTTTTTAAATTTGGGCGCATATGAAGAACTTTTACGTTACTACCCCGATTTACTATGTGAATGATGCCCCCCATATCGGGCACTCCTACACCACCGTCCTTGCAGACATTCTTACTCGTTTCCACAAGATTCTTGGCTACCAGACCTTCTTTTTGACCGGTACCGATGAACACGGCCAGAAGGTGCAGCGTGCTGCCGCCAAGCGCGAAGTGGACCCCCAGGCCCATGTGGATGAATACTACCATCACTTCGAAGATCTCTGGAAGAAGATGGGCATCTGCAACGACTTCTTTATCCGCACCACCTATCCCGAACATAAGGCTTACGTTCAGGAATGCCTCCAGAAGCTCTGGGACAAGGGCGAAATCTATTCCAAGGAATACGAAGGCTGGTATTCCGTTGGCGAAGAACGTTTCTTCGGCGAAGACGAACTGGACGAAAACAAGTGCGACCCCATTAGCCACCGCCCGGTGGAATGGTTGAAGGAAAAGAACTACTTCTTCAAGATGAGCAAGTACCAGCAGCAGCTCATCGACCATTTGAACGCCAATCCCGACTGGATCGTTCCCGACTACCGTCGTAACGAAATCCTGGGCTTCCTCCGTCAGCCGCTGAACGACCTTTGCATCAGCCGCCCGAAGGCTCGCCTTAGCTGGGGCATTCCTCTGCCTTTCGATGGCGACTACGTGACCTACGTGTGGTTCGACGCTTTGCTCAACTACGTGAGCGCCTCCACCGCTTTCCACAAAACTTTTGCTGACGGCACCCCCATCTGGCCCGCCACCTACCACCTGATCGGTAAGGACATCTTGACCACCCACAGCGTTTACTGGCCCACCATGCTCATGGCTCTGGACATTCCTCTGCCCAAGCATATTCTGGCCCACGGCTGGTGGCTGGTGAACGGCGGCGAAAAGATGAGTAAGTCTGCCGGTAACGTCGTAAAGCCCATGGACTACATGGAAAAGTACGGCGACGACGCCTTCCGCTACTACCTGGCCCGCGAAATGGTGGTTGGCCAGGACGCAAACTTCACCCACGATTCCTTTGTCCGTCGCATTAACGCCGACTTGGCAAACGACCTGGGTAACGTTCTGAACCGCGTCCACAAGCTGGTGCTCACCAACTTCGAAGGCAAGCTCCCCGCAGCCGTGGTCATGGATGACGCCGCCAACGACGTAATGAACCTGGCCAAGAAGGTCATCGAAGACATCAAGCAGGACCTGCCCCAGGCTCGCCTGTCCCAGTCCATCGAAAATATCATGAGTCTGGTCCGTAGCATCAACCGCTACTTTGAAATCAAGGCTCCCTGGAAGCTGGCCAAGGACCCGGCCCTCAAGGATGAACTGGCTACCGTTCTTTACGTGGCCGCAGAAGCCGTGCGCCTCAGCCTCTGCATGCTGTGGCCGGTGATCCCCACCAAGGCTGAAGAAGGCCTCAAGATGCTGGGCACCAAGTTCGAAAGCGCTGAAGACCTGGTCTGGGGTCTCATGAAGGGTGGCGAAGCTTTCGGTGAAGGCAAGCCCCTGTTCCCCCGCATCGAAGAAGAAGTGAAGCCCCAGCAGCAGCAACAGCAGCAGAAGCCCAAGCAGAACAAGCCCCTGACCGCAGCCGATGTTCCTGCCGCCATGGACCTCCGCGCCGCAAAGATCGTTGAAGTGGCTGACCATCCGGATGCAACATCCCTCTACGTTCTGAAGGTGGACGCAGGCGAAGGCGAACTCCGCACCGTTTGCTCCGGCCTCAAGGCTAGCTACGAAGCATCCGAACTTAAGGATCGTATGATTCTCTTGTTCGCAAACCTGAAGCCGGCCCCCCTCCGCGGTATCATGAGCGCAGGCATGCTCTTCGCAGGCGACCTGGAAGCAGAATCCCACAAGTGCCGCCTGGTGGCTGTACCCGAAGGCGCAAAGCCCGGTGACCGCGCATTGTTCAAGGGTGTTCAGCCCAGCGAACCTCGCGAACTGAAGCTGAAGGATTTCGACAAGATCGCTCTCTCCGTCAAGAACGGCGAAGTGTTCTGCACCGCAGGCGAAGGCGCCGCCCCCATCGCACTGGAAATCGATGGCAAGGCTGTCACCTGCGACGTCCCCGAAGGCAACGGAGTGCATTAACAAAAACGCAGAAAACCATTCGCGTTTGATAAACATCACATATTAACAGTTAGACAGTTAAAAAGACCCGTCTTTGGCGGGTCTTTTTTTATGCAGGCCCCCAAAAATCTCCATTTTCCGTCATTTTTTATTTACTTTTCTTTACAAGAAGAAAGGAGATGCATATCGTGTCCGACACCAACCAGAAAGGGTTGCAAGAAAACCAGACAATCGCCAACCGAATGAACGTCCTCATGATCGCCCTGACGCTAATCATGATGGTCATTTACTACGCCATCGGCGCCCATATCCTGGTCACCTTTTCCATCTTCATCGCCCTGGGATACGCCTTCAACTTCTTGCTGATCCGGAATCGCAGGATGGTGGAATCCACCTGGAGCACCTACGCCCTACTCACCTTGTACATGGTCGTTTGCACCATATGCCTGGGCTACGATTACGGGTTCCAGCTGTACACCATGTCCACCATCCCCCTGATTTTCCAGCTGAAGTACATTTCCAAGAAATTCAACCAGCGGGACCCCAAGGCCGCCGGATTTTCCATCATCATCCTCCTTTCTAGCCTAATTTCTTCGCTGTACACAGTGAAGGTGGGGCCCATCTACCATATCGGCGGCCTACCGCCCCTGATTTTTTTGGGGATGAACATCTGCATTGTGTGCTACTTCCTGATTTTCTTTTCTAGCAACACCATCAACCAGATTATCGATTTTGAGATAATGCTGGGAAGGCAAGCTAACTTTGACGCCCTGACCGGGCTTGCCAACCGTTACAGGATGCAGGACTACCTGAAGGAAATCTTTGAATCCCAGGAACAGTCCGACGGACAGGCTAACAAATTCACCGACAGTTCCGAGAACATCTGGGTGGCCATGCTGGACATCGACTTCTTCAAGAAAATCAACGACAAGTACGGCCACGCCACCGGCGACCGGGTTCTTGAAAAGTTGGCGGAAACATTGCGCAAGGTTTGCCAGGACTGCGAAGTCAGCCGCTGGGGCGGCGAGGAATTCTTGATTTGCGGCAAGGGAGATCCGCAGACCCTTCTAGAAAATCTGGTAAAAAAAGTCGAGAGCGTTTCTGTACAGAGCCCTCACGGTAACATCCATTTTACCATCTCGGTCGGCGTTACCCATAAGACACCCAACGACACCTTGGATACCTGGGTTACCAGGGCCGACAAGCTCTTGTACAAGGCCAAGGAAAACGGCAAGAACCAGGTGGTCGTCTAATGCTTTCCAATCTAAACGATCTTAAGAAGGCAGCCTTTGTCGTGAACACCGTGCTTACGGTGCTGGTCATCGTGATGATGGCCTTTTACTACTTCATGGGCGCCACGTTCCTCGCCTACTATTCCATCCCGGTAGCCTGCTTCTACTTTTTCCATTATTACTGGATCCGCAAAAAACAGTTTACCAAGGTCACATGGACCACCTACACCATGCTTACCTTGTACATGTTCATTTGTACCATATGTCTCGGCTATGATTACGGATTCCAGCTGTACGCCATGTCCACCATCCCCCTGATTTACCACATCCGGTACATGGCCAAGAAGTTTAAGCAGCCCGATCCGAAGCCCAATCTCTTTTCGGTTTTCATCGTCATTTCCTGCATGGTTTCCTCCCTCTATTCCGTTTATGCAGGGCCAATCTACCAGATCGGCGGGGCAGTCAAGCTGGCGTTTCTGTGCATGAATCTGGGAGCGGTGTGTTTCTTTTTGGTCAGCTTCTCACAGGTAACGTCTAAACTGATTATCAAGACCGAAGAAAAGCTGATCAAGCAGGCTGATTTTGACGCCCTGACCGGGCTTGCCAACAGATACTACATGATGTCAAGACTGGATCCGATTTTAGCCGATAAGAATGCGGCATCCAATCAGTGGCTGGCCATGATCGATGTAGACAACTTCAAGAAAATCAACGACACCTACGGTCACGACATTGGCGACCAGGTTCTGATGATTCTCGCCAACCAGATGAAAAAGATTTGCAAGGATTGCGTTATCAGCCGCTGGGGTGGCGAGGAATTTTTGGTCAGCGGCAATAATTCCAAGGTATCTCCACAAATCATGCAGACCTTGCTTGAAGAAATCAGGAAGCGAGAAGTCCATTCCGACACGGAAAATTTCCACTTTTCCATTTCTGTGGGTGTTTCGATGCACATAGCCAACGAGTCATTGGGACCGTGGATTAGAAGGACTGACCGGTTGCTCTATCAAGCCAAGAAAAACGGCAAGAACCAAGTGGTTTGCTAGTCAATCGTTTGTGCGGCCAAGTGTTGTAAACTTCTCAACACATAATATTAGCAACATATTTCTGTAAGCAGGCGGACTTTCGTTTTTGAATTTTTACATTTGATTTCAGGAAGTTTTGTGTATGATTATTGGGTATTTAATAACAATGTGCGTTCTGGCAGCCATCAACAACGTGCTGCATTTCCGTAACTACGGAAGAAACACGCATCTTTATTCGCTGTTATTCTTCGCTCTATTCATCTGCTGCGCGGGACTTTTGCTCCTGGCTTTGTCTCAGACGGCCGACGGCGCCATTATGGCCGTCAAGATGAGCTATGCAGGTTCTGCATTCCTCCCCTTCTTCTTGTTCTGCGCCATCTTGCAGGTGTGCCATGTCCGTTTCCAGCAGGCTTATCAGCTGGTACTGTTCCTGCTCAGCTTTGCCATCTTCGGCATGGTCTGCACCATCGGCTACAGCGACCTCTATTATAAGGATTTTGCCTATGCAGTCGCCAGCGGTGTGGGTAACTATGTAGTACAGAACTACGGCTGGGGTCATGACCTGTTCAACGTCATGCTCCTTGTCTACCTGGTCGCAAACGTAAGCATTATCGTCCACACCTTCTTCAAGAAGAAGAACGTCTCTTACAAGAGCCTGTTCGCCCTGGCCCTGATCGAAACTTCCACTATCGCTTCTTTCCTGTTGGCCCGCTTCATGGAAAACGATATGCTGATCATGCCGGCGGTCTATGTATTCGACCAGTTCCTGTTACTGTATATCTGCGAACGTGTCAAACACTATGACATCAGCGAAAGCGTACTCCGCTCCCTGGAAGCAGGAAACGCCAACGGCTACGCTTCCATTTCTACCAGCGAAAAATTCCTGGGCGGAAACGAGATCGCCTACAACCATTTCCCCGAATTGCTGGAATGCCGTGTAGACCATACCTTGCCTAACAAACCCGGTGTCGTGCAGTTCTTTAAGGAATGGGCAAACGAAATTCGCCAGGGTAACGTCATCCACGAAAAGGAATTCGAGACCGGCGACCGGCACTTCAAGTGCACCGTCAAGAAGTCCGGCAATTCCGACAGGGATTACGCAACTTTATTCAAAATCGAAGAAGATACGGAATACCACCGCTACGTGCAGATGCTGGGTAGCGACAACAACCGTCTGCAGCAGTTGGCCAAGAGCAACGCCTCCCAGATTCACGCCATCCAGGAACAGATGATCGTGAACATGGCCAGCATGGTCGAAAGCCGCGACTCCAATACCGGCGGCCATATCAAGCGTACCAGCAAGGTTGTGGCCATCCTGACCGAAGAGATGCAGCGAGACCCCAGTTTCAACTTGCCCAAGAAATTCTATGAGGCTCTGATCGTTGCCGCCCCTATGCATGACATCGGTAAGATCGCCATCGACGACATGATCTTGCGCAAGCCGGGCAAGTTCACCGACGAAGAATACAACATCATGAAGTCCCATGCCGCCAAGGGCGCCGTCATCGTAGAGAACCTGCTTTCTTCTATCGAAGACCCGTACCTGGTGCAGATTGCCCGTAACGTAGCCCACTACCACCATGAACGTTTCGACGGAAGTGGCTACCCCCATGGACTGGCCGGGGAACTGATTCCCTTCGAAGCCCGCATCATGGCCGTGGCCGACGTTTACGACGCCCTGGTCAGTCGCCGTTGCTACAAGGAACGCATGTCTTTCTCCAATGCAAACGAGATTATCATGGGTTCCATGGGTACGCATTTTGACCCCCGCCTCAAGCAAAGCTTCGTGAACTGCCGCGAAAAGCTGGAAGCTTATTACCGCCAGGTGACCCACTAAGCTAAATTTGGGTCCATGATAAACACCACTCTCTGCTATATCGAACAGGACGACAAGTACCTGCTGCTCCACCGCGTCAAGAAAAAGAACGACATCAATAAGGACAAGTGGATCGGCATCGGCGGAAAGTTCGAGGAGTGGGAATCCCCCGAAGACTGCATCAAGCGCGAAGCCCTGGAAGAAACCGGGCTTACCCTGGTGCGCCCCAAGTATCGCGGTATCGTAACCTTCATTAGCGATGGCATGGACCAGACGGAATTCATGCACCTTTTTACCGCCACCCAATGGACTGGCGAAATCAAGGAATGCGACGAAGGTAATCTGGAATGGGTTCCCAAGGCCGACGTGGCGAAACTCCCCCACTGGGACGGCGACCTGATATTCCTGGCCCTGCTGGAACGCGGCGAACCCTTCTTCAGCTTAAAGCTGACCTACAAAGGCAGCACCCTGACCGAAGCCCTCCTAAACGAAGCCCCCGTAAAAGTCGAAGACTTTATTTAAAAATTCGTCGCGGAGCGACTACCACTTTGCCAGGGCAGCCCTCATTTAAAATCGTCGCGGAGCGACTACCACTTTGCCAGGGCGTTGGTGATGATCAGGTCTTGGAGTTTTTCGATGGCTCTTGTCTGACCGTGGCGGTCTTCGGTTTCGTTGGCCTGAACGTCGTAGGTTCCTTCGGCAGACAGAGACTTGTTTTCGTAGATGATTCGTTCCTTGACGTTGTCGTAGAACTTGACCCCGACGCGGATCGTTACGCGGTAAGATTCCACATCGCTGTTGCTGTTATAGTCCATGGGCTTGTTGGTATAAGACAGCAGGGTCACCTCGAAGTCGGCATTGGCCTCGGACTTGATAACGCGAACGCCACCGGCATTCTTCTTGAACATATCTACGACAGCGGTATAGATGTCGTTTGCCAGCACCGGATCCAGAGTCTTATCGTCAACTTCATGGATGTTCACCGTCTTGATATGACTGGGAAGCGTACTCGCAGTAAAGCTATAACACCCCGACAGAACCGTCAGGGTGCATAGCCACAAAAAAGCTAGAGCGACTTTCAGGCAATACTTCATCGCTCTTAAATTTAGTTAAAACAACCTACTTTACAGAGAATATCCTGTTTAGAGCGCCGTTTTTCACAATGTACAAGCCCTTGTTAAGGTTCATGGAATTCAGTCGAGTCTGAATTTCACCGGGGCGAGAATTGAGCTTACATACAAAAGCCCCTTTCAAGTTGTACACGCGGAACGAGGTTTCGCTAGACAGCATAAGACGGTTCTTGGCCAAGCCCACCTCGTCAGAAGTAACTTCGGTCAGCTTGACATTATCGATGAACACAGATCCTGTGGCAAGACCAGCATTAATGGAAATACGGCCATTTTCATCGGTAGGTTCGTTCATGGTGAACATGATTTCATAAGTCTTGGATGTTGTGCCAAGGTCGAAGGTGGCGGCTTCGCCCAGGTAGCTGGTCCACGGGTCCGTATCCTTTTCCAGGTTCACTTCGAGAGTCCTTGCAACGGAAGCATAGGCATCAAAGGTCAGCTTGTAGCTCTTGCCCTTTTCGTAATGCATGCCGTTCTGAATCACCTGTACGTCGTAGGCGTTGGTACCCACCTTGGTCACATTGATTTCGCCCTTGCCTTCGTTAAACTTGAAAGTACCGTCACCGCTATGAACGGTCAGAGACCAACCAGCCAACTTCAGGGAATCAGAGAAAGTACCGTTGAAAACGGTATCCCTATTGGTGGGAACCACGATCGGTTCAGCCACGCCATCCAGGGAGTATTGCTTCACGAAATTCCAGATGTCGGAAACATCGGCCTTGGACGGGCTATGACCACGGCCCTGAAGTTTCAGGTGCTTGATATAGACGCCATCATCGCAAGGGCCCCAGCTGTAAAGGGTTGCCCGGTTTTCGCTATTGGGATAGTTTTCCGTGACTTCGGCCTGAGCCGGGCAGTTAAACTGGTCACGATAATTCTTCAGGAAACTTTCCAGCGAGCTATACTGCAACACATCGTCATTGGTTCCGTGAGGGTGGAAAATGGGAACCGGGCGCATGGCCTTGGACGCACCATACACATTGGGGCCGGAACAGGGAGCGAAAGCGGCGATCTTGTCGGCAATCTTGCTCATGGCGTGGTAAGTAAACATACCTCCCATAGAGAAACCGGAAAGGTAGACGCGCTTGGTATCGATATCGTAATCCTTGACCATCTGGTTAATAATTTCGGTCACCCACTTGGTATCCTTATCGCCCTGGATATCCCAGGTAGACATTCCCGTACCGCCTCTAGGGTACACCACCACGAAACCAGCCGTATCGGCCACAGTTTCCCAGTGGGTCATATCCTGCTGGTAATTGGGATCCTGGTCCATGCCGTGCAGCGAAAGAAGCAGCGGGCTCTTCGGCGCCAGATTCGACGGGGCGTACACATGGATGTCGCGCCCGGAAACAGACACCTTCTTATAATCGTTGATGGACTTTCCACCGCCACCACCCCACTGGGCGAAAGAAACGGTTGCGGCAATCATTAGCAGGGGAAGAATTCTCATTTTTTGCACTCCTTTTAAATTCCCATTCCAATTTGGAATATATATGTAGGCATTCAAATTATTACTGCTACCTATAAAAAAATGATGTAAACCTCAACAACACCGCAGCCATTTTTTATTTTCTGTTTCGTATGAGGATTTCTATGGATTTAAGACAACTTACCACCATCGCCGCCATCTCGATTTTCACGGCATCTGGAGCCTTCGCCACAAAGGTGGCCTGCGTCGGCAACAGCATCACATTCGGATACGGCTTAAACTGGGACGAAAAAACATATCCGCAAAACCTGCAGATTATGCTAGGCGATGACTTCGAAGTGGGAAACTTCGGGCATTCCGGTATGATGTTCCATAAAAAATCTAACGAATCCTACTGGACGTCCCCCAAATTCAAGGAAGCCTACGAATTCCAGCCCGACATCGTGGTCATTGAACTGGGAACCAACGACAGCAAGTATTTCCACGACGGTGCAGGAAGTTCCACGGGGTACAACTACTACGCCTACGATTCCAAGGGCTATTCCCGGGCAGACCTCCTGGACGAAATGAAGAAGGACTACGAGGCCCTTATCGACACCTTCGCCCACCAGCCCCAGGCCCCCACCATTTACGCCACCCTGCAGCCCTACGCCAACAACTGGGACTGGTTCATTACAGACACCGTTATCGTGAACGTCATCAACCCCCTGATCAAGGAAGTGGCCACCAACAAGGGCGTACAACTCATCGACCTCCACGAATCCTTCAATAAGCCGGAATGGCTGCTGAATGACAACGTCCACCCCAATGCCAATGGGGCATACGAACTGGCAGCCATTATTGCGAAATCAATCAGACCGGCCAGCGGCAACGAAACACCCGCCAACAGTTCCAATTCGGCAGACATTTCCAGCAGTTCCTCTGCAAATAACGTATCGGACAACGAAGAAACAGGAATTTTGCACGAGACCACGGCCTTAAAAACCTACACCGGAGACGTCTCTATTTTTGATTTGAATGGGAATTACATCAAAAAGGTATACGCAAACGGTTCTTTAGACATAAAGATTGGCCATAAAGGAACGTTTATTGTGAAAGCGGGACGGAATACGCAGAAAATTATCCTAAAATAATTGCTATTATTACATCCGAAAATTTTTATCTAACCGAGGCATAAAATGCTTGACATTAAGAAGATCCGCGAAAATCCGGAATATTATATTGCTGAAACCGAAAAGAAGTATACTACCGTGAGCCTGCGCAATGTTCTCGCCATCGACGAAGAACGCCGCCCCCTCCTCACCGAAGTGGAACGCCTCAAGAGCGAACGTAACGCTCAGTCCAAGCTCATTGGTGAACTGAAGAAGAAGGGCGAAAATGCCGACGCCGCTCAGGCCGCTACCCGCGAACTGGGCAACAAGATCGACGAAATGGACAAGAAGCTGAAGGATCTGGAATACAAGCAGACCGAAATGCTCATGCACGTCCCCAACATCGCTCCCCGCTCCATCGAAGGTAAGGACTCCAGCGACAATAAGGTCGAAAAGGACGGCCCGATTCCTTTCGACTACTACACCAAGAACGATGACTTCGCCCGCGTCGACCACAAGACCCTCGGCGAACGTCTTGGCATTTTCGACTTTGAACGTGGCGCAAAGATTTCCGGTTCCGGCTTCCCGGTCTACCGTGGTCTTGGTTCCCGCCTGGAACGCGCCCTCATCCAGTTCTTCCTGGACGAACACCAGAAGGCCGGCTTCGAAGAATTCACTCCTCCGTACCTGGTTACCCGTAACACCATGCGCGGTACCGGTCAGCTCCCCAAGTTCGAAGAAGACATGTACCGCTGCGACAAGGATGACGATCTGTTCCTCATCCCCACTGCAGAAGTTCCTCTGACCAACCTCTACTCTGGCGAAGTCATTCCGGAATCCGAACTCCCCAAGCGTATTTGCGCCTACTCCGCTTGCTTCCGTCGTGAAGCAGGTTCCTACGGTAAGGACACCCGCGGCCTCCTGCGCCTGCACCAGTTCAACAAGGTTGAAATGGTTTACTTCGCTCATCCGGAACACTCCTACGAAGATCACGAAGAACTGACCCGCTTCGGCGAAATGCTTTTGGAAAAGCTGGGCCTCCCCTACCACCGTCTGGCACTCTGCAAGGGCGACCTGGGTTTCGGCGCTGCAAAGTGCTACGACCTTGAAGTCTACGCCCCTGTAGAAAAGAAGTGGCTTGAAGTTTCTTCCTGCTCCAACTTCGAAGACTACCAGGCCCGCCGCGCAAACATCAAGACCAAGATCAACGGCAAGAACACCTTCATCCACACCTTGAACGGTTCTGGCCTTGCTACTCCGCGCGTCATGGTGGGCATCTGCGACAACTACCAGCAGAAGGACGGCTCCCTGTTGATTCCTGAAGTGCTGCGTCCGTACATGGGCGGCATGGAAAAGATTGAGCCTAAGAAGTAATCACTTCGTTAGACCAATTTACAAAGGCGAAATTCCCTAGGGAGTTCCGCTTTTGTTTTGTAAAAAAACACAAATAAAATCGTTTTTTGTTGATAAATGCTACAAAAAAGCCCGTAATGTTTTTTTTCTTCTCCGTAACCTCGAAAAAAAGCAAATTATATGCTAAATTGTAGCTCAAACTAATTAAGGAGTATATATGAATTTCAAACTCGTTTCCGTTGCTGCAGCTCTTGCAGTTTCCGCAGCCGTCGCTCAGGACTATGACGACGAATATGAAGAAGCAGCCCCCGCCGCTGCCGAAGAACAGGCTGAAGCCGCTCCGGCACCTGCTCCGGCACCCGCAGCTCCCGCTGTAGAAGATTCCTGGGACAAGACTGCAGAAGCAGCTCCCGCACAGGCAGCCGCAGCTCCTGCAACCGGTTTCAACGTTCTGCATGCCAATGCCTATAACGCTGTAGGCAACGAAGCTGCTGCAGCTACCATCAATGGCGATATGTCTATGCCTCACAAGATGGCAGGCCGTACCCTCTTGTACGTTCAGCCGTCTGCAAGAGAAGGCGTTGTCTCTCTCGCTAGCGGTGGCATGACCTACTTGATGCAGTACACCAACAACGGCGGCCCCGCAATGCTCACCGCCGGTATCGCAACTGGTGGCCTCGGTGTTACCGTTGATTTGGCTCTGAGCAAGACCTTCACCTCCCACGAAGTTTCCACTCAGGCAGGCACCGCTGAATCTGACGCCTCTACCACCGGCGCAGGCGACAACATCGGCGTGAACTTCTCTATGAACCTGGGCGCATTGGAATTCGGCGCACACGCATTCTGGGAAACCTTCCAGGATGAAACCGACACCGAAAACGATCAGACTGAAGTCGACCGCGACTATTGGGATATCGGAATTTCTGCCGTCGTTTCTAACGCACCTTCCGCCAAGAGCCTCGCCTGGTCTGCAGGTCTTTCTCTCATCCGCCATGCAAGCACCGAAGAAACCTCTACCGGAAACCAGTCTACCGAAGTCACCAACCCGGAATCCAGATTCACAATCACCCCCAACTTCAACCTTGCATTCCCCGTTGCAAGCGTAGCTAACGCTCAGCTGTTCCTCGGTACCAACACCTACCTCCCCATCGTGATGTACGATGAAATCAAGGATGATGACTCCAAGAACAACCGTTCTGAATTCGGTCTCTACACTACCCCCAACATGCTGGCAGAAATCACCCTGAACGACAACTGGATGTTCTTCGGTGGCGCAAGCTTCACTTGGGTCATCTTCGACCGTCTCGGCGAAGAAAACAAGGCTAACCTCCATACCGAAGACGATTCCACCATTCGTCTTGCAACTTCCACTGCATACGCAAACGCTGGTGCTCGTTTCTCCTTCAAGAACTTCGTCCTCGAAGCTTCTGTTAGCCAGACCAGTTCCCTGGATAACTTCGCAGGAAACCTGGGTGCCTTCATCCACTTCTAATTTGAGGTTGTCATGAAAGTTCTCGTAACAATCGCTGTCGCCACCGCCATGGCCGCCTTCGTTGGCTGCTCCGGTGATGGTGATGTGTCCAAGGCCTCCGGCAACTTCCAGGAAACCATTCCTAGCAGTCCTACCGAAGACGTCCCTGCAGCAGGTGACGAAGATTTTGACGGCGGAAGCAACGCAAATTTCGTCAACTGCAGTGCAAACGGTGAAGACTTCTCCATTTGCGTCGAAGCCTCTGAAGAAATCTACAACCAGTACGGTGCCTTCTGCGAAGCATTCGAAGGAAGCAAGGGTTCTGGTAAGTGCACCAGCAAGGGCAGCAAGTCCTGCCAAATCAAAGGTGCCACTGTATACGTAGGTGGTGAAGCTGCCGAATACTCCTGCGCAGAACTCGAATTGATTGTAAGCGCAGCAATTTCTGGCCTATACGATTAGAAATAAGTATTTTACTTTAAATCGAATCGTTTAAACTTCAAAAATGGGACTGGTGAAAACCGGTTCCATTTTTTTTGTGCAATCTTTTCTAAAATTAGGCCCATGGTTTTAAATGTTATCTGGCTCGTATTCTTTTTTGGTGCATTCGTCGCCTGTATCGTTCAATGGTTGGCCTTCGGCGACACCGGAATTTTCAACAAAGCCATTTTGGGCGCATTCGACATGTCCAAGACAGCCTTCGAAATAGCCATCGGCCTCACCGGCATTCTCAGCCTCTGGCTTGGCATTCTGAAGATTGGTGAAAAGGCTGGTGCCGTGCAGATTCTCGCCAAGATCGTGCAGCCGCTGTTCAGCCGACTGTTCCCCCAGATTCCCAAGGGTCACCCTGTGGTGGGCACCATGCTCATGAACATCAGCGCCAACATGCTGGGCCTTGACAACGCGGCCACCCCCATGGGTCTGAAGGCCATGAAGGAACTGCAGGAAATCAACCCCAACGAAGACAAGTCCGTGGCAAGCGACTCCCAGATCATGTTCCTGGTGCTGAACGCCAGCGGGTTGACCTTGATCCCTGTCAGCATCATGACGTACCGCGCCCAGATGGGAGCGGCCAACCCCAGTGACGTATTCCTCCCCCTGCTGCTCTCTACATTCTTCAGTACCATCGCGGGCATTGTGGCCTTGAGCTTTTTCCAGAAGGTGAAGCTGAAGGACCCTGTAACGGTGGCATGGCTCGGCGGTCTTTCGGCCTGCGTTATCGCCATCATGGTCTACTTCAGCCACCTGACAGCAGAAGCCATTGGCGCCAGCAGCCTGTTCATTAGCGGTTTCGTACTGTTCGGCGTTATCGTGGCCTTTTTGGGTCTGGCCTGCTACAAGAAAGTGCAGGCTTACGAAGCCTTCGTAGAAGGCGCCAAGGACGGCTTCCACACCGCCGTCATGATCATTCCCAACCTGGTAGCTATCCTTGTAGGCGTTGCGGTGTTCCGTGCCAGCGGCGCCATGGACCTCTTGATGAACGGCATCGCCGCCCTGCTGAACATGATCGGTGTCGGCAGCGATGTGGTTCCGGCCCTGCCCACCGCCATCATGAAACCCCTTAGCGGAAGCGGTGCCCGCGGCATGATGATCGACGCCATGAAGACCTTGGGCCCCGACAGTTTCGCCGGCCGCCTAAGCTGCATGTTCCAGGGAGCCGCCGACACTACCTTCTACATCATCGCAGTCTACTTCGGTTCCGTAGGCGTCAAGAAGACCCGCCATGCCGTGACCTGCGCCCTGATTGCCGATGCCGTGGGCGTTATGGCAGCCATCGCCATCGCCTACATCTTCTTCCCGCCGATGTAGCGGTTCCGTAGGCAGTTCACGTCAGCGTTATAGACGCTCCTATTGCTCCATAAACTTTAAAAGGGTTCCGCAGTTGCGGAGCCCTTTTGCGGAGCCCTTTGTTTAAAAGTATGCTTTTCTATTCTGACTCTCACCCCAAAAAAGGCGAAGCCTATTTCAAATTAAATCGCGCCAGAGGCCTGGGCAATAAGCAATCCAAGGTAACCCACATATATGGCCAGCAAGACACCGCCGGCAATGCGGTTAATGCGGCCATCGCCCTTGCGGCGGAAGCCCAGCACCAGCAACGACAGGGTGAGTACAGCCATCAGGGGAAGGTCGCGGGTCACCATGTCTCGTTCCACGGCTTCCATGGGGTCCAGGGTTGCGGCGATGCCCACCACCATCAGGGTGTTGAACAGGTTGGAGCCGATAATGTTTCCTACGGCCAGGTCGTCTTCGCCTTTGCGGGCGGCGGCAATGGAGCTGGCCAGTTCCGGCAAAGAGGTTCCAATAGCCACGATGGTAAGGCCAATGAGCAAGTCGCTCATGCCAAGGCTGCGGGCGATTTCAACGGCGCCCCACACCAGCATCTTGGAACTGACCACCAAAAGCACCAGGCCAAGAAGCAACCAGAAGATGGACTTGCCCAGACTCTTTGAAGAACCGTTGTCGGTATCATCCGCGGCACTTGCAGAAGCGTCTGCGTTCAAGGTCTTGGAGCCGCGCATCTCGCTTACGATGTTATAGCCCATGACAGCAAAGAACACAGCCAAAAAGGCAATGCCGTTCATGCGGGTCACGCTTCCGTCGGCCACAAGGATAATGGCCAGGGCCATCACACCGATAAGGATCGGCAAGTCCTTCTTGAGAACGGAGCGCTTGACTACCAGCGGGGTTATCAGGGCGGTAACGCCCAGAATCAGAGCGATGTTCGCAATGTTGCTGCCATATGCGTTACCCAAGGCCAGCTCAGGATTCCCCTGCAAGGCAGAAAGGGCAGACACCACCATTTCGGGGGCGCTGGTACCAAAGCCCACCACCACCATACCGATCAGGAGCGTAGACATACCACAGAATTCAGCAACGCCAACGGCGCCATCCACAAACTTGTCGGCGCTCCAGACCAGAACGGCAATGCCAGCCACCAGGGCAAGGATAGGCAAGATCATAAAGCGATCGTTCCTTTTTTACGAGTTATTAGAACGGGTAGAAGGTAAGACCAATGCCGAAGGAGGAGCAGCTCAGGTCCAGGCTGGGGAATTCGCTGTAACCTTCGTACAGGTCAGACAGGCCCACATCGGCCTTCACGTCGATGGACAGGCGCTTATGAGCCATGACAGAGAATCCAAAGACCAGGCTCCAGTCCATGTTCGTGCGGTAATCTTCATCCATCAAGTCAGTCGTTTCCTTGATTTTCTCCTGACCGTTCTTGTAAGACACCTTCAGTTCATCCTTCACCGGAATAGAAATCTGGGCACCCAGATCGAAGTAAAGGTTGGAAGATGCACCCTTGAAGGTAAAGAGTACCGGAATGTTCACCTTCATCTGGTCGAAGTTGAAGCTTACCGGAACAGCCTTGTTGTTGTTGTCGTAGTAGTCGTAAGTTTCGCTAGACTTGCTGCGTTCAAAGATTACACCCAGCTTGATACCCATAGTGTAATCATTCAGGGGAATGATGGACATCAAACCTGCGCGCCAGGAAATGCCATAGTAGTCATCATCGTCCCACTTGTCACCGGTCAGGTAATAGGAACCGATAGAACCATGAGCACCGATCTTGAACTGCATGGGAACAAGACCCATCAGCTGATCCATAGAAACGGTATCCTTAGAAGAGGACCTGTGCTGAGCCACATAGACAGTGCGCACGGGGGTACCATCTTCGCGGGTGTAGACGGTTTCGTAGTAAACGGTACGGGGAGCATCATCTTCGCCACGGACAGCCTTGGGGGCGGGGGCCGCAACGGGTTCGGCTACCTGGGGAGCGGGAGCTGCAACGGGTTCAGCGGCAGGGGCAGCGACGGGTTCAGCAACTTCTGCTGCGGGGGCAGCATCTTCGCCACGGACGGCCTTGGGGGCAACAGCCACATCGG
Source organism: Fibrobacter sp. UWH1 (assembly GCF_002210365.1). NCBI lineage: Bacteria > Pseudomonadati > Fibrobacterota > Fibrobacteria > Fibrobacterales > Fibrobacteraceae > Fibrobacter > Fibrobacter sp. UWH1. The sequence continues at coordinate 32,174 of NZ_MWQG01000009.1, read as the reverse complement.
CAGATTCAGCTTCCTGGGGAGCGGGGGCAGCGACCGGTTCAGCTACCTGGGGAGCCGGGGCTGCAACGGGTGCGGCTTCGGCGGGGGCAACAGCCGGTTCTACGGCAGGAGCGGCAACTTCAGCAGGGGCGGCCACTTCGGCAGCGGGAGCGGCTTCAGTTGCAGGAGCAGCAGTTTCCTGGGCAAAGGCTGCAGAAAGAGCCAGTGCAGACACAATTCCAACATACTTAAGATTCATATAAAACCTCCTGTTCTTACATGGAATATAATAGCATTTTTTAACTACATTAATGACATATGAAATTGAATATTGTTAAAACTCCGTCGGGCAAGGCCAATGTGTCCGCCCTTCTTTTTGTCAAGCAGTCCATCCAGTTCTCCAACGTCCTTTCCGAAACCGCCGAAAAGCAGGTAGAATCCGTTCTGGCCGGCATGCAGGAAGGCCCCTTCGAAGACCTGGAACTTCTGGAAATCGATGGCACCTCCACCATTTTCGTCAACGCCGCCAAGGAGCGTGGCATCTCTAATCTGGACCACTTGCGCATGGCCGCCTATCGCCTGGCCAAGAAGGCCATGGCCCGCCAGATTCCCGTAGTAAGCATCATGCTTGCCGATGCCGCCCCCGAACAGTTCAAGGCCATCGCCCACGGCCTCCACTACGCCGATTACAAGTTTGACGCCTACAAGAGCAAGCAGAAAGAAAACTTCCAGGTCACCTTCGAAATCGTCGCCGGCGAACACGTTGCCGAATTCAAGGCCATCGCCGAAGACGTAGCCATCGAACAGAAGGCCATCGCCCTGACCAAGAACTTGATCAACACTTGCGCCAGCGACCTTTACCCCGCCGAGTTCGTCGAACGCGCCAAGACCATCGCCAAGTATACTCCGGGCCTTTCCATCAAGGTCCGCGACATGAAGCAGCTGGAAAAGGAAGGCTTCATTGGCCACGTTACCGTTGGCAAGGGTAGCTCCCACGAACCCCACATGATTACCATGACCTACGACGGCACCAAGGCTGCAGCAGGCAAGCGCGGAGACCGCAGCTCCGCCGACCACCTGGTCATCGTTGGCAAGGGTCTCACCTTCGATACCGGCGGCCTCTGCCTCAAACCGCCCAAATCCATGCCCGAAATGATCAGCGACATGAGCGGTGCCGCCACCACTCTGGCAGCCATCCAGGCCATCGCCACCTTGAAATTGCCCATGAAGGTCAGCGCCATCTGCTGCCTGGCCGAAAACGCCATCGGCAACAAGTCTGTGCTCCCCGGCGATATCTTTACCGCCAAGAACGGTAAGACAGTCATGGTAGACAACACCGACGCCGAAGGCCGCCTTGTACTTTCTGACGGTCTGGCCGAAGCAGGCCTCATCGGAGCCACCCACATTATCGATCTGGCCACCCTCACAGGCGCCATGGTCCGCGCATTGGGTTATGCCGTTACCGGATTCTTCAGCAACGACGATGCCCTGGCCCTGAACGTCATCAACGCCGGCGAAGCCTGCTGCGAAAAGTTCTGGAGCATGCCTCTGGAAGAAGAATACGCCGATGCCCTGAAGGACAAGTTTGCAGACCTCAAGAACACCGGAAGCGACGCCGGTGCCATCAGCGCCGCCCTCTTCCTGCAGGAATTCGTACCCGAAAACACCGCCTGGTCTCACTGGGATATTGCAGGCACCGCCTTCGTTACCAAGAAGTGGAAGTACACCGAATACGGTGCCACCGGCTTTGGCGTGCAGACCCTTATCGAACTTGCCCGCCGCATGTCTACAGCATCTGAAACAACCGAAGAATACAAGGAGGTTTAACCATGTTCTCTTACGAAATGAAAGTGACCGACTCTATTAAGTACGTTGGTGTCAACGACCACGAAATTGACCTTTTCGAAGGCCAGTTCGAAGTGCCCCTGGGCATGGCCTACAACTCCTACGTCATCATGGATGAACAGATCGCCGTGATGGATTCGGTAGACCAGAATTTTGGAGAACAATGGCTTAAGAATATCGCCGAGACCATTGGCGACAAGCAGCCCGCTTACCTGGTGGTCCACCACATGGAAATGGACCATTCCGCAAACATCAAACTGTTTATGGAAAAGTATCCCGCCGCAAAGATCGTCTCTTCCAAGATGGCCTTCACCATGATGAAGAACTTCTTTGGAACCGACTTTGCCGATCGTCAGGTTGTAGCCGGCGAAGGCACCAAGCTGGAACTGGGCGCACACACCCTGAACTTCGTTACTGCCGCCAACGTCCACTGGCCCGAAGTCATCATGAGCTATGAATCCAGCGAAAAGGTTCTGTTCTCAGCAGACGCTTTCGGCAAGTTCGGCGCTAACGACGTTGAAGACCCGGAAGGCTGGGCCTGCGAAGCCCGCCGCTACTACTTCGGCATCGTAGGAAAGTTCGGCGCCAACGCCCAGGCTGTGCTTGCAAAGCTTTCTGACATTCCCGTAGAAAAGATTTGCGCCCTCCACGGTCCCACCATCGTGGGCAACGTAGAAGAGTACCTGAACTACTACAAGATCTGGACCAACTACGACGTGGAATCTGAAGGCGTCATGATCGCCTACACCTCTGTCTATGGCAACACCAAGCAGGCTGTAGAAAAGCTGGCAGAAATCCTGAAGGCCAAGGGCTGCAAGAAGGTTGTCGTCTCTGACCTTGCCCGCGAAGACACCTACGAATGCATCGAGAACGCCTTCCGTTACGGCAAGCTGGTTCTGGCCACCACCACCTACAACACCGGCGTGTTCCCCAAGATGCGCGAATTCATCGACCACCTGCTGGAACGCAACTACCAGAAGCGCACCATCGCCTTCATGGAAAACGGTTCCTGGGCCCCCGCCGCCGCCAAGAACATGGCCACTATGTTCGAAGCCGCCAAGGACATCACCATCGCCCAGAACAAGGTCAGCATCAAAATCGCCATGAAGGACGAAAACATCGCCCAGATGGAAAAGCTGGCCGACGAACTGTTGGCATAAATTCGAGAATTTGAACTCGTAAAAAAAGCCGCGGATCAATCAGATCCAGCGGCTTTCTCTTTAAGGGGAAAAATTTTTCCCATTGCGCTTTCGCTTTGCTCAAGCGCTAGTCGCGCGGCTCGGTCGAGCCTATGCTGAATAATGTATTGATGGCTGTGATGCCGTGTGACGTCAATAGCACATACGCATCTTTGTATCAAATGGTTGCTAGCCAATTTGATTGGTGGCGGCATTTGGATGCGTCCGCTGCTCGAAATTGGCAATGCATACCCGCGATTTTGGATCGCGGCAGTCCGTACAAGTACGACGTACATGAGACAGACAAGTGTATTGACCTTGGGTGCGGAAACTTATCTGCTGAGTATTTGCGTCTTGCTCAGGCTGAGGCTGCCAACAAAGAACACCAGTAGCCCGCAGCCTAGAACCACGGGCAGTAACAGGAGGCCGAGAATGCAAACAAGAATGATGATTACAGGTGTAAAGGCTGACATGTCTTGCTACTGATAATCCTTTATGTCGTATCCGGGAATACGTCTGGCGTCCATAAAGTAGAACTTGTCCTTGATGTTGCCGGCTTCGTCGGTTACCACGTTCATGACAGAATCCAGGGTTGTGGCAAAAACGGAGGAATCTTCTTCCGAGCGGATATACCTAAGTATAGTAAAGAGTTCATCTTCTTCTTTTGTGGTGGCGCCTGTGGGCCAGGCGACTGCAAGGACTTGCACCGAGTCTTCGGAGGTGCTTTCGTCGATGAGTCCGTCATAGACATCTTTCCAACGCATTTGATGCATGACTCCAAGAGATGTTGTATGGTACAGTCCATAGGATTCGGAAGCGAAAATCTTTTCCCCCTTTACGGTGGTTCGTGTGAATAGGAAACTCACCAAATTGGAGGGCTCGACTGTACTTATATTATAATCATTAACGACTAGGTCTAATAGACGAAGTTTTTCCGCTTTCTTGAAATGGATGGAATGATTGTAGTATTTGAATTCCTTATTAACCTGTGCGGGTACAAGCCAGTCCTGGAAAATGAGCGCGCAGGACAACGTTGCGCTGGTATCGCCATTCAGGAAGTTGACCAAGGTGGCGCTGTCAAGAGATACTTCACCTCTCTGATAGCGACTGGAATTCATGATGTCGTAATCTTTTTCAAAATCAATCTTCAGTTCCATGGATTCCGATTCGGTTTTTAGGAAACATCTGGATTGGAGTGTATCTACGTAGGTGGAATAAAAACCTCCGTAGTAGCATGGAATGACCCTGGAGTAGAAATATCCCTCTACGTAAGTGCTAAAATAGTCATCGTAGTTGTAGCAGACTTCTGTAAAGTGAGCTTCACCTGGATTTTTTGATGGAACCAACGTGTAGGTTTCCTTCAGGTTTCCACAGTTGGCGGAATCCAACTGAATTTCCAGACGATGTGTTTCATCCTGCTTTTCGAAAATGTCGCTGAAAAGGAGTCCTCCGTAAGAGTCTGAAGATTGTTCACCTTTGATCTCTTTGCCGTTTAATAAAAACTTTGTGTTTTTGTAATTGCAGACCGTAGGATCGCTAAAGCGAATTTCTACGATCATATCCTTGACGAACTTATTGATTTCGATAGTGGTATCGGTATTGCGGGAGGGGCGGAATCCATCGGAAATATGTGTTCCGTTGCCTCCGCTGGAATGGTTTAATCGAATGACGGAACTCATCCCTCCAACGATGCTGTCGAGTAGATCTCGCTCAGCACGATAGGCTTCCAGTTCCTTTTCTCTTTCCTTTTCTTCGGGGGTCATGCCGCTGTCTGTGCAGGCCGTAAATGTGCAGAACAAAAAGGAAACAAGTGTAAACCACCTTATGTTTTTCATAGAATTTGCTAGTCCTTTATGCAACGAATAGAAAGAAATGAATCTGAGCCTACTCCGCTATTGCTAACGTTCGGGGTCCAATTTTCGAATGTTATGATTTCGGCCACGAAATCATTTCTGCGATCGGATGTCCAGAAAAAGGCTACGCCACCTTGATCATAGGGATTGATTTCTCCTATGTCATCGGCGCGGCCGGCCGGTAGCACGCAGAATCCGTAGTCGTCATAACCGTTTGCGTCGCGATTGTTGTATTCACTCCAGCCATCAAGGGACTTCAGTGATTTTTCAACATTGGTCCAATCAGGATATCCCGGTATTTTATGTCCTCCGATGGCGGTAAATAGGACCTGATATTCATTGACGTTGGGCAGATGCCAGCCTTCGGGACAGATTCCACGGACTGTGCCCTTGTTATCTTCGTTAGCGCATTTCCTGTAATCGTAGCCGCAGCCTTTACCGCTTTCTGAAAATACGGCTGCGGAATCCATGGCAGCAGACCATAGGTAAAGACGGCCGTATTTTTCGCAATTTCCTTCAGCTTCACTGTTGCAGAAACTGGAGGAGTCCTGTGTCTTTGTGGGTTCCGTATAGGCGTATGCAAGATTTTCGGCCATCCAGGTTTGACTGCCGATGGTCACGGTTTTGTATTCGCGATTGTCCCGCTTATCGACCATGGTTCCAGCGACAGCTTCTGAGGGCGGCACGTAGGCGATGCTGCTGGAAGATTCCCTGGGGTATTCCATGCTTGAGGAAGATTCCTCTTCGGCCATGGAACTGGAACTTTCCGCTAAGATTTTCGGTGCGCTGTTGCGATAATAGGTCTCGCCCTTTTCTTCCTTGCAGAGGCATCCGTCCAGTTTCCATTCAGGGGCCTTTGCGATCAAGGTGTTGAAGTCGCCGTCGCTTCCTAACTTGTATTTACAACCGTCAAGGGTAACCCAGACTTTCCTATAGCCATATTCAGACGAAAGGAATATCTCCAGGCGGTTATATTCGGAATTGTATGTTAATTCGTGACAAACCGTCTGAAAGCCTCCCTTCTGGTCGATGAATTCCGTAGTCTTGGAACAGGCAACGTCCTTGATCAAGGATGAGTCGGTGATCGTTTTCGACCAGGAGTTACTTCCAGAAATGCCATAACGATCTTCGCATTGGGCTATAGACAGACTGTTGGAAGAATTAGCCTGGTTTTCCTCCGGCGAATTCGGACTTCCTGAGTCGCTATCGCCGCAGGCTGTAAGGAAGACCGATGCAAGGATCGATGCAAGCAGGCAGGTGCAAAAAGACTTTTTCGTATAGTTTAGCATATAAACAACCTTCTCTCCCAAAAATCAAATTAGTTGTGGACGCAGCGAACGTTCATTCCCATGATTCGTTCTTCGAGGTCGACTCTTGCGGGTTCCTTGGCGTAATCGAACATTAATAGATAGGAAGAGAATTCATCGTCAGGGAGAAAAGACTTTTGGCGGCTCCAAATATTTACCAGTTCTCCGTAACCAAAGAAATATTCTTCTATCACGTCGCAAGCATCGCCACAATAGCTCGCCTCGTCAACGAATATTCCAAGGGGCAATGCGGAAAATCCGCTTTCGTTTGTTGCTGGGCTTTCTTGCCAAGTCCATTCCGCTGACTTAAGGGAGGCGTCGCTTACTGTTTCCAGAAGGGTGTAGATTTCATCACTGAACGGAAGATGCCAACCTTCGGGGCATGCCTTCATGGCCGCCACCTGGGTGTAAAAACGTCCAAAAATTTCACAGCTGTCGGGGTCGTTGCCTAGACAATGGGTTTTCCCTGCAAAGAAGGGGTGGGCGATGGAGTCAACATAGTTTAAGTTTTCTGCCATCCAGACCTGGTCTCCGATTTTGACACTCTTGTAACAATGGCCGTCTCGGTCATCCTGGAAAACATCATACTTTACTTTGGAGCTCAGATACTTCCAGCTCTCTTTTTGTACACTGGCGCAGACTTCTTCACTGGATGAGGGGGCGTCTTCTGATGAACTGGACAGCTCAATAGAGGAACTGGATGCGACGGAGGAACTGGAGGGAATGATCATTTCCATGAGCAAGGTATCCTTGACGCAACGTAAAGAAAATCCGTGGGATTTGGAGGATTCGTTGATGGAGTTGTCTTTTGGGTCGACGCCGAAACTGTTCACTCTTGATTGAGGTACCGTTTCGTCGAAGAAAGTATCCTGATTGTAGTCTACATAATAGTCCATTTCATCACTTTCGGTAGAAGTGATGAATCTGTCTGCGTCAGGCCAGTACGAGAAAAAATAGTTGTTGTAAAAACCGCCATGGAGAACCTTGAAACCGTAAGGGTCTTCTTTCATGATGTCGGTATAGCTCATCAGGTATTTCCATTCCAGAGTGTCGGGGACATGCCAACCCGGCATACAGATTCCCTGATGGTAGGGCTTTTTGATGGAATCCTCGGCTGTGTTGCGCAGGAAATAGGGTTTAAAATCCATGGCCTGCGTCCAATTGTACAGACGGCCGAACTTGACGCAGTTTGAATCATTGTCTTCGAAACAGCGGCTACCCTCGACCTTGTAACGAAGGTTCTCGGATGTCCAGATCAGTGCGCCAATTTCCGTGGTGTGGTAAATCTTGAAATCGCGAGGGTCGCAAATTTCATTTTCACCAAGCTTCTCGGGGCAGGATGTTGGAATATCTGCTTCAATGAGGCTAGAAGAACCTTGCTCGGTTGTTGAATTTCCGCTAATGTCGTCGGGCTCGGATGAGTTACTGCATGCGGAGAACTCGACTAGAATCATCAAAAGAGTTGCGATGAAAAGAGGGAATGTTTTTCTTTTAAGCGAATGCATTTCACAAATATAGTATAGATACGTATAAATAAAAAAAGCCGAGGAAGAAGTTCTTCCTGCGGCTTTAATGTTTAATGAAGAGTAAAAATTACTCCCATTCAATGGTTCCCGGCGGCTTGTGAGTTACGTCGTACCAAAGTGAACCGGCGCCTTCTGCTTCGAACTTGCGCCAGAGACCTGCAAGCATGCCCTGGTCGATTTCGGCGAAGTTTGCGGTCATGGCTTCGGTGGAGTTCACCGGACGCATGACGATGCAGGGCTTGCCAGCGGTGCGCAGCGGAACGGATACCACAGGCATCTGCCAGATTTCTTCGTACAGCTTGTTTTCCTGCAGGAAGGTGGTGCAGATGTCATCGAACTTACGCAGTGTATCGAAGTTCTCGCGGGTTGCGTACTGTTCCACAAGCTTCGGGTCTTCGTCGGCCACGGTACCGATCTGGTAGATTACGCGGTTGATGGCCTTGAAGCGGTTAGCAAGTTCGGTGGAGAACTTTTCGCAGTCCTTCCAGGAGAGGCCGGCGGTTGTCAGCAGGAACGGCTGTGCATAGGTACGGCCATCGCCCTGAACGCCAACGCTCTTGATGGGGAGCATGCGGCCAGAAATGTTGTTTGCCTTCAGGTAGTCGGCGAGGCTGCCGCCTTGAGTGTCCTTCACGTCGTCGAATGCGACCATGTCGTCCTTCAGGACGCCATCGCTACAAAGCAGGCGGACGCCCAGACCCGGGCCCGGGAAGGGGTGACGCCAGACGAGATTGTGGGGGATACCCAGTTCTTCGCCAAGAGCGCGAACTTCGTCCTTGTAAAGGTCGGCCAGCGGTTCCAGCACAAGGCCCTTTTCCATCAGGTCCAGAACTTCCTGGACGCGGTTGTGGTGGGTCTTGATCTTGTCGGCGTTCTTGGTGCCGCCGGATTCAATGGTGTCGGGGTAGATGGTGCCCTGAGCCATCATCCACTGGTTGGGGTCAAGGTTCAGCTTGGCCATTTCCTCGTCCTTGACGACAAGGAATTCCTTACCGATGATGCCGCGCTTGGTTTCCGGCGCAGTCACGCCAGCCAATTTAGCCAGGAAGTGTTCGCTGGCGTCGCGGATCTGAAGGTTGTTCATGCCTTCGGCCTTCAGGAAGTCCATGATCTTCTGGGATTCGCCCAGACGCATCATGCCGTTATCCACATGGAGACCCAGAACCTTTTCGGGGCCCAGCACGCGGTTCAGGAGAACGAATGCCACCGTGGAGTCCACACCGCCGGAAACCAGCAGGAACACCTTGCGGTCCTTCACCTGTTCCTGGATACGTGCAGTAATCAGGGGCAGATAGCTGTGCATGTTCCAGGTCTTCTGTGCGCCGGTAATGTCGATGAAGTTTTCGAGAAGCTTCATGCCGAACTTACTGTGGGTCACTTCGGGGTGGAACTGGATGCCGTAGATCTTGCGTTCGTCGAAAGCGACTGCTGCGATTTCGCAGTCCTTGGTGCTTGCCACGATGCGGTAGCCTTCGGGCAGCTTGGTCACCTGGTCGCCATGGCTCATCCACATGGGGGAGGCCTTGGGCAGGTCCTTCAAAATCGGGCACTTTTCGTCGCCAACGATCAAGTCGGCAATGCCATATTCCTTTACCTTGCCCGGTTCAACGTGACCGCCCAGCTGCTGGGCGATAAGCTGATGACCGTAGCAGATACCCAGCTTGGGTACCGGCAGGTTCAAGATTTCGGGATTGTATTCCGGAGCGTCGGCAGCATAAACGCTGGAGGGACCACCGGAATAGATGATTCCCTTGACGCCTTCCAGTTCGGAAACGTCGCAGTTGGGGGAATGAATTTCGGTGAAAACGCCGAGGCGGCGGACACGATTTGCGATCAGGTGGGCATACTGGCCACCAAAATCAAGAACGGCAATAGTATCTACATTCTTCATACGGGGTAAAGATAGAAAAAATATTTATCAAACAAACCCCTTCTCTAGGCGATCAGCGATCCGATTATCCACTTCATATTCAAATCAGCAAGGTTCGTTTTCTACGGTCGCATCAATCATCTCCAGATCGTTCATCGTGCGTTCAAGCTGATCGGCATTGGCATTCTCGATATCAAAGGAAATGACGATGTCGATACCGTAAGCGTCCGCCTGGCGGATAAATTCCAGCATCCGTCTTTTCAATTGCCTGCGGAGAATTTTCGTTTTTGATTCGCTCAGGAGCAGGTCTCGATGGGGTGCCATTTTGGGTGTGATCGGCTCAAAAAGTCAATTATATGGGTTATTTATTTTAGTCCGTTAGATTTTTTTGGGGGAAAACATATTATTTTCCTTTCTATAGACGCTTTTAAGAAGAGCGCACAAGAACTGGAGAAAATCATGATTTTATGCCCCAACTGTTATGCCGAGATTACTGACGCCACAACTCATTTCTGTATGAATTGTAAAAAGGCGCTCCCCTTGATCAAGGGCTGCAAGAAATGCCATAAGGATATTTCCTTCAATTTCAACTACTGCCCCCATTGTGGAGCCAACAACCAGGACATTCTCCCGCCCGAAAAGTTGGAAGAGCTCAACCGTATCGCCAGCGAAGCCAACAAGGTTTCCAGTGAATTTACCGACCCCCGTGACGGCCGCACCTACAAGACGGTCATCATCGGCAACCAGGAATGGATGGCAGAGAATCTCGCATTCGTGGTAGAAGGCGCCAACCCGTACAACAACAGTTCCGAAAAGGCGACCACCTACGGCCTGCTGTACACCTGGGAACAGGCAAAGCTTGCCGTACCCGAAGGCTTCCGCCTCCCCACCCGCGAAGATTTTGTCGAACTGGAAAACTTCTGTCAGAAGAGCACGGGCCTGCAGGCAGGTACAGCCCTAAAGTCCAACACAGAGCACTGGTGCGAAACCGGCATGCTTGGGACACGTATTCCCGGCCAGGACTCATTCGGATTCAAGGCATTGCCCGCAGGATCCCAGAGCAGCCTTAAGGTCTTCAACTATCTGAACAATTACGCCTACTTCTGGACCGACGAAGAAAAGGACCAGGAAAAGGCATACTTTAGACATTTGAGTTACTACAACGAAACCTTCGCCGAACTATCTTCAAACAAGAATTGCAAGTTCAGCGTCCGCGCCATCAAAATCAAGTAACAGTCTCACAAAGGGAATCGTCATGAACAGCAAGTATCTAAGTCTACTGGCCGCATTCCTTATTGCTTGCAGCGGCGAAAGTTCCACATCGGCCAACGGAAACTCCGTCGACATTCCCTCCCAGGGTGAACCCACAAACAACTTCGTTAGCGAAGATGTGTCTTCTGTCGATTTCGCTTTCGACAGTTCCCCTAACTTCGAAATGGAAAGCGGAGTGATACACGTTACCAGCGGCGACGGCAAGGCAAACAAAAGTATCAGGAACTGGATCCTCAGTGCCAACTACACACGCTTTGTGGCCTGCGGTTTTGTGGCTCAAATCAAGATAGGCGACAACATGAACTATGCGGGCATTCAGCTGTTCAAGAAAAACAGTTATGATGACTACCGCTTTGACGTCCACGCCGACGGAAAGTTCACCATCAACGACCCCGGCAAGAACATTTTGAAATTGTCGGCCGATTCCTCATTCATCAAGATCGGGGAATTCAACCAGGTCAAGGTACAGACAACCGATTCCGGCAACATACAGGCCTTCGTAAACGGTCACCTGGTCAAGACCATAGACAAGAACGACCTGGCCTTTGACTTGACCAACACCGACAAGATCGCCGTCGACTACAACGTGCTGTCTACAGCAACAGAAAAGACCCCGGCCGAAGCCTGGGTCAAATTCGAGTCCATGCAAAATGTAAAGGACTAGGCTTATTCCGCCTTGGTAGCCTTAGCTTCCTTGGCGGCCTTTTCTTCTTCCTTAATTTGTTTATGCAGTTTGCGTAAAATTACCGGAGAAAGAATCACTAGAGCGACGCCCACAGTCACAAAGGAATCCGCCACGTTAAAGGTGGGAAATCTTGTCATGATGAAGTCGGGGAAATCGCAGTCGATAAAGTCTACCACCATCTGCAGGCGCATACGGTCAATAAAGTTTCCGATGGCGCCACCGATGATCATCACCACACCAAGGCGGCTCAGATAGTCGCGTTTGTCGATGCTTCTGTAGAACCAGAACAGCACCACCGCAGCCACAACAGAAATCAGCAAGAAGAACAGCCAGGGCGGCAAGAAGGGCATCAGGTCCTGAGGGCGGCTACTGAAGGCGGCACCCTTATTGAACACCAGCTGGAATCGGGCCAGTTCGCCAATCACGTTAATGACTTCATGATTGGGAGCGCCGGTTTCGTTGGTGAATCGGGCCAAGGCCCACTGCTTGGTAAGCTGGTCAGAAACGATACTAAAAATGATAACCGCAATATGGAACGGCAACTTGTTATAGAACTTCATTAGGTTCGAACCTCTTTAAACTTTCGGTCGATCCACTTATCGCTGTAGAAATGCTTCATGGTGGACTTCACAATCTGCTTGACGGTATCGCGGGAAATCTTCACCTTCTTGTCGCTTGCGAAGATGGCGGAGCCGTCGCCGATCAACTTCATGTTTTCGGCGGCCATGAACAGGGGCCACAGGCAGAACAGGCGGGTACGCATCTTGATGTTGGGAATCAGCTTGGTATAGGCGATGGCATCATCCAGATGACTCCAGGCCTTCTGCACCAGCTCACCCATGACGGCAGCACGACGCTTTTCGAAGTCGGCAGATCCTGCGGATCCTGCAGCGGGAGCGGAACCGGCCTCGCCCACGAACATGTCGTAGCTATGGGCAAAACCGTGCCTGCGGCAGATTTCTTCGGGAACAAAGCACACGCGGCGTTCAGAATCTTCGCGGCAGTCCTTTACGATATTTGCAACCTGCAGGGCCAGGCCGAAGCTAACATCCAGCTTCTGCATTTCGGCCTTGCGGGCGTCGCTAATCAGGCAGGTGTCTGCGGCAAAAAGGTGAGTCAGCAACTTGCCGACGATACCTGCAACATAGTAGCAGTATTCATCCAGATCGCCAACGGATTCCAGAGTGAACCAGCCGGAGCTGAGGGCGGCTTCCTGACGCTTGGCAAACTTGGCCATACCACCGCACATTTCAACAGTCACATCACGGACCGGAGCGGCATAGACTTCGGGCAGTTCCTTGAGCAGGGGAACCACCACATGGGTATGCAGGCACAGATCAAAATAAGGTTCCGTAGCGCGGGCACGCCAGCTGGCCGGCAAAGAACCCTCGAATTCAGAAACGGCCTCTTCACGCAGTTCAGCGGATCTAAAAATCTTGGCGAACTTTTCCAGTATGACTTCCTTTTCCGAGGCAACCATATCAGGATCGTCTTCTACCGTATCGGCAATTCGCAGATACAGGTAGGCAAGCAAGATGCTCTTGTGCAGCTTACCCTTCAAGACATTAATGTTCAGGGCGAACGTCCTGGATACCTTCAGCAGGATGTCTTCGGAATAGGCCCATGCCTCCTTACCGGTCAGCACAGCCTCGCCCATACCAGCCTGGTCGAGAATGTTAGACATACATGGTCTCCGCGTAAATGTCGGGGGGAATCTTCTTAGTCTTGGCCATGGCGTTCACATACTTCCACAGACGACCATGGGCCTCGGCATTCTTCAATTTCTTGGTGTAGCTCCAGACAGTCTGATTCTGTACGTCAGCCTCGTTCCTGAAGTTTCCCTTGACTTCGTACTTGTAACGCACCTTGCGGTACTCAAGGAAGTAAGCACTCTGGTAAAGTTTGGCCGTTTTGTTCTTGGCGGCCCTGCAAAGAACAAAGCCAACCGCCAAAAACAGGGGCGAAGAAGCAAAACCCATGTACCATGGGGAATCAGTCCACCTATTTACGATCCAAATGGCGGGAAGCGCCGACAACAGGGCCGCAGCCAGGGTAAAAACCTTGTCGCACAGAGCCCAATAGCCCTTCCAGGCCGGGATGTAGGCCCATTTTTGGCCCTTGCGCATCTGACTTTTAAAATAAGTGGGGTAAGAAATTCGATTAAACCAACGATAGAGGCCTACCCAGGCAAAAATCGGGGTCCAGAACCAGTAATCCAAACTAGAAAGAATGTCCATAACACGGCAAATTTAAAAAATTCCGCATAGGGGCACCCCTTGAAGCCGGCGCCAAGCGCCCCAAAAAGCCGGCTCCCCCACCGGCCCGATAGCCTAACTTATTGAATATCAAACAGTTATAGCCCAATTTTTTATAAAAATTTTCCCATTTTTTAGCAAACTTATCAACAGTCCATCCAATTTTTACTACATTTATAAGCCAATTGTTGATAGATTTGTATTAAGCGTTGCTGCTTATCGAGGAAGAGGAAGATCATGACAGTCGAATGGGAAAGATGTTTGAGCTATCTCCATGGGATGCTTTCGGACACAGTCTTCAAGACATATTTTGCTCAGACCAAGTTGGTCAACCAGACCATCGGTCACGCTGTCATTTCGGTTCCCCACGGTCTTGATGTTGCAGTCTATGCCGCCTACAAGGCACTGATCGGCGTCGCCTGGAAGGAAGTCAGCCACGACGAAACTCCCATGGAATTTGAATTCCAGAATCAGGAAGCGGCTCCCCAGCCTACCGTAACCGCCGTCCGTGACGAAAGCAACAGCATTTTCAAGTCTAGCATCCCCCTATCTAGCAGTTTCCGTTTTGAAAACTTCGTGCCTGGCGACAAGGCCCAGCTGGCATTCAACGCCGCCCTGTCTGTAGCCCGCAACCCCGACGGCACCCAGTACAATCCGCTTTTCATTTACGGCCCCTCCGGCCTGGGCAAGACCCATCTGCTCCAGTCTATCGGTAACTACATCCTGGAAGAAGACCCCACAAAGCGAGTCCGCTACCTGACTTCCGAAGACTTCTCCCAGCAGTACATGAAGTGCCTCCGCGACCAGCGCATCACCGAAATGAGCGACTTCTACCGCAACGAAGTGGATATCCTCCTGATCGACGATATCCAGAACTGGTCCGGCAAATACGAACTTCAGAACGAATTTTTCTCCATTTTCAATGCCCTACATCAGGGCGGCAAGCAGATCGTTCTTTCTTCTGACGCTCCCGCAACCGAAGTCAAGAACCTGTCCGACCGTCTGGTCAGCCGTTTCGCCTGGGGCCTTACCGTGGACATCCAGCCCCCTGACGTCGACACTCGCGAAGCCATTCTCCACAAGAAGGCCGAAGAACGCCACCTGGAAATCAGCGACGAAGTTCTGCATTACCTGGCAGAACATATCGCCAGCAACGTCCGTGCATTGGAAAGTGCCATTATCAAGCTGACTTTGCAGTCTAGCCTCATGAGCCACGACATCGATATGAATATCGCTCAGAAGGTGGCTACCGAATTCGCACCTAACCCCCGCCGTCGCGTCAGCCTGGACGCCGTTCTCCGTGCCGTTTCTAACCAGTACGAAGTTCCCGAATCCAAGCTTATCGAATCCGGCCGCGGAACCAAGGAAATTTCCAAGGCTCGTCAGGTCGCCATGTTCCTGATGCGCGAATGCTCCCCCATCAGCCTCCAGAGCATCGGTTCCCGCTTCGGCGGCAAGGACCACTCTACCGTGGTTCATGCCATCAAGAGCATCAAGAAGGAAATGGAAACAGATCCCAGCTTCGCAAGAATGATCGAGAATCTGAAAAATTCCATTCACGACTAGGTCTTTTCAAGACTTGTAAAACGCGAGGAAAAAATCCTCGCATTTTTTTTGCAGACGAATTTTGCAGACGAATTTTGCAGACGAAAAAAGCGAGGCTGAACCTCGCTTTTTAAACTTTTAGCAGGCATGGCACCGGCGCGCAGGCACGTCGTCGTCCAAGACAGAGAGAGATTACTTCTTGGATTTCTTGCCCTTGGCGGCCTTGGGTGCAGCCTTAGATTCCTTAGCGGCCTTGCCCTTCTTGCCCTTGACATTCTTGGCAGCCTTCGGATCTTCAGCAGCAGGAGCAGCAGCAGCTTCGGCGGCGGCATTCACACCGGCAGCCTTTGCAGAATCAGCCTCGGCCTTGGCCTTTTCTTCGGCGGCCTTCTTGGCGGCAGCTTCAGAAATCTTTGCCAGACTATCGGCCACAACAGCGGCACGTTCTGCCTTGATTACATTGGAATCGGCGATGGCAGCATCCTGCTTGCGGATAGCCACGGCTTCTTCGGCAATGGCCAGAGCATCGTGAGCCTTCTTGGCTTCCTTCTTGGCCTTTTCAACCTGTTCCAGAGCGCGGATAGCGATCTGACGCGGGTCGCGGCTCAGAGAATCCTGGATCGGGTCGGGGCAGTCCATATCAACCTTGCCCTTCTTGCCATTCCAGCATTCCATGGTGCCCTTGGGCATACCCATGTTGTAGGCGCCCCACTGCTTTTTCTTGAGACGTTCTGTATAGCACACAGAGGAACCGGGAAGCCATTCATAGCAGGTATCCTTCACAGACCAGAAAGTAATCATGCCGTTGGGCAAACCATCCTTGAAGACACCGCCGAAGTCACCAAAGTCCACAAAGCCATCCAGGTTGTTGGCATTGTAGGTAATGGCCAGGTTCTTCTTCTTGAAGGGGTTGAACACGGTTGTACGGCCGTGGAGACCGCCTCGCTTGGTGGAGACTTCAGCCATGACAAAGCCCTTGTCGCTGAGCATACGGACAGTACCGTCAACATAGCCCTGCTTGTAGGGGACTTCAAGGTGCTTGAAGTAGTAAGGCTTTTCGGCCTTGTCCATGACGCTGGACTTATAGAAGACAGCCGTACCTTCCTTCATACCATTTTTATAGTTAGCGGTCCATGCCACCTGTCCCCATTCATCACCTTGCTTAGAAGGATAGTTGGGGTCGTTCATGTAACCGATTTCTTCACCCTGCAGTATGCCCTTGTCGTCTACGTGGCGAACATTTTCCTTATAGCCGTTGTAGGCAAAGCCGGTCAGTTCGTTTCCATCGAGGCAGCGGGCATCACTAAAGTCGTTAAAGCGAGCGATAGTTTCGGGAAGCAACTTCTTGGGCAGGCCCTTCATGTGGAAGATGCCGGAGTTGTTCCAGTCGGCGCTATTAGGGAGATCGGGGCGACCATGCACGTTCAGGAAGCAGGTAATTTCGCGGGCACGTTCCTTGCGCTGGTTGAAGTATTCGCCAAAGGGAGTCATATCCCAGCCTTCATCAAAGACCAGAGGCACGGCACCGGCCAGAGGATGACCATCGACGAATTCAGACAGGGCAAAAGCGGTCTGACGCACGTTATCCATGCACTGTTCAAGAGCCTTGCCCTTGAGGCAGGATCCGTCGTCGCACTTCATGACGTGCGGCTTGGGAAGGTCGTAGACCTTGAGAATCTGTTTGGGATCATCGTTACCGCGCCAGCCAAAGCCGCCATTTTCGCGAACTTTGAAGCAACCACAGATGCCGGAATCGTCTGTAGCCTTCAAACGGGCCTTTTCAGCGGGAACAAGGGCGCTACCCTTTTCCATCCAGCAGTCAAAATATTCAATATGGGTGGCATCGGGAGCAGCGAAGGCCTGAGAAAGACCAAAAACAGCACCGAAAACTAACAAGGAACGATAAAATCCGAATTTCATGCCCCGAATTTAGATTTATATAGCGAATTTGTACTGTAAAATTTGTTTACAAGGGGGTAAAACAGCTAATTTTTTGCTAGCGAAGGGGATTCTCTGCCTTTAGGACAGGGCCTTGGCAAGCATCGGCACAACATCAAGCTTGCGACTCAGGCGACGTTCGCAATAAACAATGCCTTCCCGCTTAGATTTTCCGAAGGCACGTTCTGCAATGGCCTTGGCAAACCGGGCAGACGTACTATCTACACCGCCATAAAGCATGTAGGTCTTTTCTTCAAAACCCACACGGCAGAAAACCATATTGCATCCCGAAGCCTTGGCTACGTTAGGCATTACCGCCAACAGCCGATCCGCAAATTCATCGATGGTTGAAACGTCACGCCAATCCAGGCTACCCAGGCGGAACTTGGCGGTTCCCATCACGTAATCCTTGGCATCGGAATTAAAGATGTCCTCGTAGGTCATGGAACTAAAGTCGTGGGCAGCCTCCACCATTCCGTCAAAAATTTCAGACGCCTTCTGGCGGGCACAATCCTTATCCAGATTCCAGTCGCGGGCCAGCATTTCCAGCAGGTCTTCGTAGATGGCACGGTCTACATCAGTCACGGTCACCTTCTTCAGGTTTAACGTATCCGACAGAAGTCCCGCAAAAAGAATCTTCGCCACCTCAGACGTAATTTCGACATCAAGTTCCCTGTAGCTTGTATACACGATACTGCAGGTAGAACCCACAGGCATATACTTGGCATAAAGCAGTTTGGATTCCGAAATGTTTCCGATACCGTGATGATCCAGCACCTGGAGGATTCTTGCATCGCGGGCCCCGTCTACGGCCTGGGCGTAATCGCTGTGATCCACGAGAATTAGACGAGCAGGTCCGCAGTTTCTATCCGCTAACGAACAAGACGAAACGCTAGGCAAATTTTCGGGCAGTTCAATTCCCAGAACCTTAGCCACAAACAAAGTTTCGTTGTTCGGCTTTCCGGCCATCTTGGCCTCGGCCTTATATCCCAGAGACTGCATCAGCTTGGCATAAGCCAAGGCTGACATCACAGAGTCACCATCGGGAGACTTGTGTCCAATGACAACCGCTCCCTCGCCCCAGTCCAGCGCCTTTAAGGCATCGCGGTACAGGTTCCCCATTTTGCGCCCGCTTATTCGCCCATGTTCTGGGAAACGTTCTTCAAGAAGTCTTCCATGAACTGGCCATAAAGTTTAGAAATGGACTGGGCCACATGCTGGGGCTCGGAACCGTCCATGGTCAGTCGTTCGTTGTATTCCTTTTCAAAGAGCGGAGCGCCTTCGGTCTTGCGGAAGGTCAAGGTCATATCCAAATGGGCGTAACGGCTGGAGCCTTCATCCACTTCTTCGATAGCATCGATGTTGCCCAGAATTTCGTAGTCGGGCTTGGCGGTTTTTGATCCCTTGGCAAAGAGGCCGCTCTGGTCGATGTACTTTACAGCAGTCTTGTTCAGCATCTGGTCGGGGCGAGAGGCCCACAGGTCCAAATCATAGAACATGAAGGTGTAGGCGGATTCGCGGTATACGATGTTGCTGCGCTGGTATGCCGGGTCAATGGTAAACTTGCGGACCTGAACGGTCTTGGAAGCATTGCCAGCACCTACAGTGCCAATGTTTTCTACATCCACCATGTAATAGCGGGTCGGTTCGCTGGAACCACCGCCAATGCAAGCGGTCATCATGCCGGCCACGAGGCTTACCAATACGGCGGTCAGGACTTTAACAAACTTCATTTTCAAACCTTCCTTTTACAGTCTGCAGGCCTTACCCACAGTCATCATAAAAATTTATTGTCTACGGCTCTTGTTTTCGGAACGGATAAGGGCAGAGGGATTATTCTTGATCTTCTGGCTAAATTCATCCAGATTTTCAAGCACGGTGTTCAGTTCCGTCAGCACGTCGCCCACCTGATCCTGGTTGTTGTAGACCATCGCATCCAGACGCTGGGCCAGCTTGTTGATGGACTCCATGGCCTGGGCAAGATTGTCATTCATGCTCTTGGTATCGATGGCATCAAGCTTTTCCTTGAGCAGATCCAAGTTCTCGCCAGCCTTGGCCGCGATCTTTGCTTCTTCGACGCTGGCCATGACAGACTTCATGGACTCGGCGGCAGCCTGCATGGATTCAGCAGTCTTGGTCACGCTTTCGATGGGCTTTGCCATTTCGCGAGTGGTGCGGTTCAAGTTCGCAGACATGTTGGCCATGTTCTTCAGAGTGATGCGGATGTTCTCGGCATTCTCTGCAGTAAAGACGCTGCTAAAGTTGGAGAGCAAGGTGTCGACCTTTTCAACCATGCCGCCAGCCTGGTCCGCAAACTTATCGAAAGAAGAAGCTTCAGCAGGAACAAAACCGCCTTCCTGCAAATTAGGTTCGCTAAAGTGACCACCCGAAAGAACGATGTGCTTTTCGCCAGTGAGGGAAAGACCGTTGGTCATGCCGGCACGGGTACCCGGCTTAATGGGAGTTCCATGCTTCACCTTGAAGCTCACCACCACCTGATCCAGGCTAGAGGAATCAATCTGGATTCCGGTGACGTTACCCACGTCGATACCGTTCAGTTTGACCTTGGCTTCGTTATAAAGACCGATGACCGATCCCTTGAACACGGTGTAGTAGTTGTCGTATTCGGCGCTAATGAAGCGATTCAGCACATAACCCAAAAAGGCGATAATCAGCGCCAGGCATATGAACATGAATACGCCAAGTTTGATTCTTTCAGAACGAGTGGTTTCCATCTAATGCTCCGACTCAGTCAATAAAATTAAAGTGGTAAGTGTCATCGGATTTCGGTTCCTTTGAACTCTTACGGCTAAAGAATGTCTTAAGAATTGGATCTTCGGAATCCAGGCCCTGCTGCAAGGTGCCGTCAAAATGGACGTAGCCTTCCTTCAAATACACAAAACGGTCACATACGATCTTGATGCTTTCCAGTTCGTGGCTCACGATTACCATGGATACGCCCAAGGTGTCCCGCAGTTCCAGCAGAAGTTCATCGAGAGAGTGTGCGGTTACCGGATCGAGACCCGTAGACGGTTCATCGCAGAACAGAAGTTCCGGCTTAAGTGCAATGGCGCGGGCCAGGGCAGCACGCTTCTTCATACCGCCAGAAAGTTCCGAGGGATACCTATGGAAGGCATGCAGCAAATGAACCTTTTCCAGACGGTCGGCAACGATGGCTTCCATCTGGCTCTTGGGCATATAGGGCATGCTGCGTTTCAGGGGAAGCATGGCGTTTTCGGCTACAGTCAAGTCCGAAAGCAGAGCGCCACTCTGGAACAGCACGCCGGTACGCATACGGGTTTCGGCATCCAGCCCATCCTGGGCCCCGAAGGTCTTACCGAAATAGGTAATGGTTCCGCTCTGGGCCTTGTACAGCTTAAGGATGTTATTTAACAAGGTAGACTTACCGCATCCCGAACTACCGAGAATCATACGGATTTCGCCCTTGCGCACACCGAAGGTAATGTCGTGGAGGATAGTACGTCCACCGTACCCCGCCTTCAGATGATCCACTTTGAGAATTTCGTCCATAACTGCTCCCTAGTAGAAAATGAAGGCAAAAAGTGTATCTGCAATAACAATGCTGGCAATGGAAGTCACCACGCTAGAGGTTGTCGCTAGGCCGACGGCTTCGGCGCCGCCCTTGGCATTCAAACCTTTATTACAGGAAATAAGAGTAACAAGCCAACCAAAAGCAAGAGCCTTAATGGAGCTCTTCGCAAACACCATGGGGTCGATCCCTTCGCGGATACCCTGGAGGTAGTTGGTAAAGGTAATGTCGCAGCAGAAATAGCCAATCAGGAAGCCGGCGAAACATCCGAAAATGGAAGCGCAGAAATTCAAGATAGGAGTGCAAACGCTCATGGCCAAAAATCTCGGAACCACCAGATACTGCACCGGTGAAATAGCCATGGTCTTGATAGCCTTCACTTCTTCGCAAACAGACATGTTGGCAATTTCAGCCGCAATCGAGGAACCAGAACGGCCTGCAAGAATGATGGTGGTCAACAGCGGACCAATTTCAGCAAAAATCAGGAATCCAAGACCTGAGGCCAAATAAGAACCGGCACCGATGGTATTGAGCATCACGGAACTCTGCAAGGCCATGGTCAAGCAGACCAGCGCCACCATCAAGAAGCAGATTCCGGTAGCCTCGCTACCCAGGCGGAACATCTGCTTGGCCACGCCGCCAAAACGAAGCTTGCCCTTGTCGAAAGGTCCCAGGAAGGTCCAGTAAATGCACATGTTCAACAAGATGAACACCTGCACCACTTCCTTGATGAAGTCAAAACCCACTCCACCCAAGGCCTCGAAAATATTCGTAGTTTCGCGACGGTCTTTTTCGGGAATGGTAAACTTACGCAGGTCAGACAGATGCTGCTTAATGTCATCGTTAAAATGGAGCAGCTCCAGACGGTTTCCAGTCTTGGCAGAAACCTCGGCCAGCAGGGCAAAAAAAGCATCACCGCTATAGTCCATGAAGGTCATTTCAGAACCATCAAGACGAAGAGCTCCCTGTCGGAGCGCCCTTCTACACGAGCGCAGCAATTCCTTGCTGTTTGCCGCCGTCAAATTTTGCGGTAATTTCATTTCTGTCTGCATCAACGGAGGTCAAATGTAGAAAAAAATTTTCAACATCTTGGCATACATTCTATATTTGGGCACAATGAAATTTGTCACAAAGATTTTCGCCATATTCTGTATGTTCTCCCTGGCCCACGCCCAGGATGTGCAAGACGACTTCCAGCGATTTTCATTGGTACCGGTACTGGGCTACACCGAAGAAACGAAACTACAGTATGGAGCCATGTTCCTTCTGTTTCTAAGACCCAATGAAGGGGGCGACAAGGTTCACGAAATCGGACTTACGATGTTCCGCACCACCCGCGACCAGATCCAGGTCAACATCGAGCCCATCTTCTACCTGTTCCACGACAAAATCAGCGTCTGGACCATCTTACGTTATCAGGACTGGTTCGCCAGCTATTTCGGCGCAGGGAACAACCCCGACATTGACATATTCACCAACTACGACCGAGAACTATTTTATCTAGAATCCACCTGGGAATCTTCCATCGGCATGCCCAGGGGAATCAAGTACGGCGTTGTATTCCATTTTGAAGACTCTCAAATTGACTTCAACGAAAACCAAAGCGGTCTAGAATTACCAGACACCCATTCTGGATGGCGCAACGGCATAGGCTACACCATCAGCTACGACTCCCGATACAACATCAACTGGACAAAGCACGGATTCCTGGCCCAATGGAAGCAGCAATTCTACAGCGACAAGCTGGGAGACTACACCTTCGATGTTGAATCCATTGATTTGCGCGGTTACACCATGTTACTCTGGGGAGCCACCTTCGCCCAGGGATTACTCTGGCAGCGCACCAACGGAGACGTTCCCTTCGACATGCTGGCCGGCCCCGACGGGGTCAAGCGATTCCGCGGAGTAGAAAGCCGTTACTTCAACGGCAACCAGGCCATTATTTCCCAGTCCGAAATTCGCAAGTACTTCGCCTACCGCGTGGGAGCCCACCTATTTTTTGAAAGCGGTAAGGCAGGCGATTACTTCAGCGACCTTTGGCGGAACAAATGGCACAAGTCCCTGGGCGCAGGCGCACTGCTGGGGCTGAACCTAAGCGAAGGATTATTCGCCCGAGCCGACTTTTCATGGGTAGACTTCGACCACCTGGGAATTTCTTTTAACGTACGCCAGGCCTTTTAAACGCAGGCAATCTGACAGGTAAAAAAGATTATGGAACTTTGCAGTCACAAACACACTAGCCACATAGAAGTCCGCTATTCCGAAACCGATCAGATGGGCATCGTACACCACGCCGTTTACCCAATCTGGTTTGAACAGGCCCGACTGGAATTTTTCAAGTCCCTAGGTTCCAGCTATGTTGAAATTGAAGCACAAGGGTACGCCTGCCCGGTTTTGGAACTGACAGTCAGGTACCGCAATTCCACCCACTTCGGCGAGACCGTGGATATCGACACCACCCTGGAACGCAAGGGCAAATACCACTTCAAGTTCACCTACAAGCTGAGCGTAGAGGGCAAGCTGTGCGCCACAGGAACTTCGGAACATTGCTTCCTGAAAAACGGCAAACCCACCCCCGATTTGCCGGAACAGGTGAAACTTTTATTCCCGAACGGCTAAACGCCCCCCATTTTATCTATAAATTTTCAGGAAAACTAAAACTTTTTCCAAGAACTCATACTAATTTTATGAACGGTGTTAGCAAAGGGTTCTTGAATGAAAAAAAATGCTTGTTATATAGCATCGGTTTTTGCCGTATGCCTTTTACTCGCCGCCTGTGACGACGAACTTTCGTATTACAATCCGAATATCGTCTCAGACGATTCCCTCACCGAGGATTCCCTAGAAGTCAACCAGACAGACTCGTCACAAAAGCCTTTTTTCAAAGACTTCCTGCAAAGTTTACCTTCCAGCGCGCAGGTATCCAGTTCTTCCCAATATAGCGAGCCTTATCAGCCCGAACAAGAACCATCCTCTTCCAGCTATTTCCTATTCGACGAACCTGCCCCAGAAAGTTCCTCTAGTTCATACCAGTTTAACGAACCTATCGTGGTAATCCCATCTAGTTCAAGCAAACAGATGAGCACGGAATGCGAAAACATCCGCGCCACAAGGGACCAATTCCACCAGTTGACCGATGTGGTAAACTGCGTCATGGAAAACGAGAAGGTGGCCTACGTCATAAGGCATGCCGAGCGCAATAAGAGCAGCACGGGTACGGAGGGACGTCTAAACGATAACGGCCGTGAACAATCCGTTACACTGGGCGAAAGACTGGCACCCCTTGGCCCCATTTACTTTATGCATACCAAGGTCTACCGGACCATGGAAACCGTGCTGAAAATCGCAGAAGGAAAAGGCCAGGAATTTTCAGAAAGTTCCATCCCCTTTACCGCCACCTCCGCAGACGATCACGAACAGAGAACCGACCTGCTGGACAGCTATTTCATCAAGGATGAATCCCAGGCTAACGCCTGCAAGAATCAGCATAGCTGGAGCTGGTCCGCCTATTCCTACTTCGCTTACGAGGAGGACGTCTCAAGAGAATGTCAGGCCGGATTCTACGACGTAGACGACCGCATCCAGGAATTCATCAAGGACAACTTCACCTACAGCAAGATGCACGACATCACCATCGCCATTTCCCATGACCAGTTCCTGATTCCGTTCATCATTTCGGTTTGCGAACGAAATACCATCGACCTGCGATTCCACAAACACGAAAATGAAGAAAGCCGTTACGACTACTGGATCAACTACCTTACCGGCGTTGCCATTATCGTAGACGAAAACGACCAGGCAATCACCATCCCGGTTACCGCCATGGAAGACCCCTACCTAAGAGTCTTCCCGGAAAAATAAAAGCGAACACCATATGCAAATGCATAAGCAAAAAGACCCGGGCTAAAACCCAGGTCTTTTTCGCAAAATCAGATGCCGACCTCCGTCAGCATGACCTATTGGGGTCGCTAGACCCGCGCGGTCATTAAAGGAGGTGCCGAGCGTAAAAAATGCGTTTTTCGAACTACAGTAAATGAGCGCGGAGTTCTTCGCCGCTCTGTTCGCTCAAGTATGCAGGAGGAACATCGAGAACAGTGAAGCAACCGGTCTTGCCTTCAGCCTTCATGCGGAGAGCAGCGCGGGCAAATGCGATAACAGCAGCAGTGGTGAATTCCGGATTGGAGTCCAGCTTCAGGCTGTATTCGATCACGTGAGTGTGTTCGTTGTTCATGCCGGTCTTGCCAGTACGGATCACGAAACCACCGTGAGCGAGACCGCTGTGGTTTGCATTGAATTCTTCTTCGCTGATGAAGTTTACAGTAGTGTCGTATTCATCGAAGTAGTTCTTCATGGTCTTGATTTCGTTTTCGACGTATGCTGCATCAGCACCTTCTTCAAGAACCACGTAGCAGAGACGAGTGTGCTTCTGACGGGTGGTCAGTTCCGGCATGGAACCGCTGCGGACAGCGTCCAGAGCTTCGGGAACCGGGCAGGTGTACTGCTTGGCGTTCTTCACGCCCTTGATGCGGCGGACAGCGTCGGAGTGACCCTGAGAAACGCCCTTGCCCCAGAAGGTATAGTCCTTGCCATCCGGGAGGATTGCGTTTGCATAGACGCGGTTCAGGGAGAACATACCCGGATCCCAACCCACGGAGATCATAGCGATCTTGCCAGCAGCCTTAGCAGCGGCGTCAACGTTGGCGAAGTGAGTGGGGATGTTTGCATGGGTGTCGAAAGTATCGATCACGTTGAACTTTGCAGCCATTTCCGGAGTCATCTTGGGAAGGTCGGTAGCGCTACCGCCGCAGATCACCAGCATGTCGATCTTGTCGGCCCACTTTTCGATTTCAGAAACGTTGAGAACGGGAATGTTCGGGGTCTGAATCTTGACAGTAGCCGGATCACGACGAGTGAACACAGCAACAAGTTCCATGTCCTTGGTCTTCTTGACAGCGCATTCGATGCCGCGGCCCAAGTTACCATAACCGAGAATAGCGATTTTTGCCATAATAAGTCCTTATAGAGAGGCTTTTTTATCGTTTATTTTAATTTTTGCGCTTGAAAAATAACAAAGAGTGAAAAACAAAACCACAAGTTTTTTGTCAATTTTTGGATAGAAAACACCATTTTCGACCATTTTCTTTACGTTTTATGTAAAAATAGACGTTTTTACACTTTTTGTTTTACATTTTTCGTAAAGTAGTATTTTAGTCATTTTTGGGGTTATTTCCAGTTTTCACCGAGATCCCGCCACACCTGCAGTCATCAAGCGGGTTCGATATCCAAATTACCTTCCGCGTAGCGTTTCAGGACACTTGCCGCCAGGGTCTGATATGGGATCCCTACCCTATTGGCCTTCACCTTCAATTTTTCAATGACGACCGTTTCCACCCGCATGGAAATCATGCGTTTCTTGATTTCGGCACAAGCTTCTGCAACAGAACCGCAGTCCAGTTTCGTTCCCGCATTATCCCCAAAAGTTTCGTATTCCTTCTCAAAATCCAAAGCACTTTTTTTCGATTTACTTTTCTTCATAAAACCTCTACTTCAACGGGAATACCGTTACAAGAATATCCTCTACTGCATTATAAACTAGGCGATACTTCTTTCCGTCAATCAAGGCATCCGCCAAAAGATTCGATTCATCTTTGTCACTCAATTTCAATCCTAGCAGGCCTTCATTCGTCACAAAGAAATGAATTATCTGTTCTTCGGTTATGCCTCGTTCATGCATTCGTTGTTTTGCATGTTCACTGAATTTTATATTCATGTATAATATACCTTTACGTATTGCTTTTGTCAATACACCTATATTTTGTTTAGAACCTCCTTTATACACGAATTTTTCAGGGAACTTGCACCAAAATTTTCGTTAAACATTTGTAAAAAGAAAAAAGCCTGCAAATGATTTTGCAGACCTATCACATCGTTTTACGAAAAATTTTAATTCAAAACTTTATAGTGCGTCATGAGGTAAAATCGATTCATAGCACCCGTAAAGTCACGCCCATACTTTACTTCAAGTGAAAAATCACCATAAGCTAAATAAGTTCCTGCGCCAACCTCAGCATAATAACCTGTTGCAGGAGAACCCAAGCCCCCCCCATTTAAATCTACAGCATAGCCATTCCTTGAGAGGTGTTCGCTGAAACCAACTCTAAACTTATCTGTCACATGGATTTCTTCAACCAGCATCATGCCCCCAGAAATCGGAGTTTCAATCTCTTCCGGAAGATTAAAATCAAACCAGCCTAGCAATCCAAAATTTTTCCAACGATAGCCAACAAAACTCTGAATCGTCACGTTTTCTGAAGAGAGTCCGAATACAAAATTTTTCGCAGTAAAATAAAGGGATAAATCTAGGAAACCCTTTCCTTCATCAGCTCTATAATCATCCTCGTTTACATAATGTCCACTATAAACGTCTCCAACTTGAAACGTCCCTCCAACGACAACATTGCCACCATCCTTTACGTTCATAAACTGAGCTGCAGATGGCGCATGACTCGCACACCCCCAAAAAGATAACGCCACTACAAACGTCATAAGAATCAGTAGTGTTTTCATTATTTCCTCAACCAAGTTTGCCCCGTACCAAAGCAAATTCACGACAACGCAGCGAATTTATTTCACGCCAGTGCTGCCGAAGCCGCCGCGGTCCTTGTCGGAGAGTTCGCCTTCCTCAAATTCCAGAGTAGGCTGGATTTCCATAATGCGGAACTGGGCAATGCGGGAGCCCTTCTCAATGGTCACGTCTTCGGTGGCATAGACCGGCATTTTCCACCAGTCGTTTGCGCCGCAATAGCTGGAGTCCACCACGCCAACAGAATTGGTCTGCAGAATCTTGAAGTTCTTGAAGGTGGAGCTGCGGGGGGCCAGATGGGCTTCATACCCCTCGGGCAATTTCATAGCCACCCCCAAATGAATCAGGCGAAACTCCCCCTTCTTCAGGGTAACGGTTTCCGCGGCGCTCAAGTCGATCCAGTCGGACTTACCGCCCACATATTCCAGACGAGGAATGGAATCATCAAGATATTGGATGGTGATTTTCATTGCCATAATGATGCCTTTTTGCGTTATGGGGTTACTATTTCCAAGTCAACAACCCATTTAGTAACCCATTTATTACTTTATTTTCAAAAAGATTGTGCTTTTTTCAAATTCTTTTTCTTGACAAGGTTACTAAACGCATTATTTACAGCAATTTAGTAACCTCTAGAACAGAATTTACAGCAATTTAGTAACCTCTAGAACAGAAATTTCGCCCCAAAAGCATTACTTTATTTAAAACCAAGGTTACTAAAAGGGCTCAAAACCTCCGTTTAGTAACCTATTTTTCAAATTTCTTAATGTTCGGCGTTATTACCCGGCCTTTCCTTCTTCGGCAGCAGCCTTAGTTTCTTCAGCTTCGGCGGCGGCCTTTGCGGCAGCGGCCTTTGCAGCGCGGTCTTCGGCCTGTTCCAGGCGAGCGGGCTTACCGGCTACATTACGGAGCAAACCGAACAGGGCCGAAAGTTCGTTGCGGGTGGGGTGTAGTCTCTGGAGCAGAGTGTTCAGGAAGTTATCTCTCCAGGCCTGATCATGATACTGACCGGTGAGATAGCGGTCCAGGAACTTCTTGAATCCGTTAATCTGGTCGATGGTTGCGGGCTGAGTTTCGCAGGCTCCCTTGGAACCACGCTTGGCGCGGCCTTCACCGTTTGCCAAGGCACCAGAACGGCACAGTTCATACAAAGAAATAGAAACAGCCTGACCCAAGTTCAAGCTCATCAAGCCCGGTACGGGAATTTCGCACTGGTAGGTGCAAGCGTTCACTTCTTCAAGAGCCAGGCCGCAGGATTCACGACCGAACACCAGAGCGATGGTTCCATCATCAGGAAGCATGCCCGACAGATCGGGAACCATGCAATGCTTAATAGCACTACCGAAAATGCGACGGCTGAAAGCGACTGCACAGGAGCAATCCCCAATAGCTTCGCGGAAGGTATGAACGATGGTTGCCTTGTCCAGAATGTCATGGCTGTTGGCTGCCGTGTGGTAGGAATTTTCAATCACCTTGTTACGCTTGGGGTAAACGATGTACAGTTCATCCAGGGCGTAGCAATGCATGGCGCGGGCTACGAAGCCAACGTTGTGAGGATGTTCCGGTTCAACAAGCACTACTCTAAACTTTCTCATTTCAATCCTTCATCATTCAAATTCTTCTATGGATTCTTCGCTACGCTCAGAATGACGCGCAGCCAATTCAACCATTCCAACACAAATCTAAATCTTCCAGCTAAATCCCTTACCGCGGATTTCATTTTCTACAGTTTCGCCCTCACCCACTGTGGCTCCTGCAAACACGATAGAATCGCGGGTCACAGCAACGCGTTCGTCAGTCCAGCTATCCACTCCAAGTTCATCAAGGCGGGCACGGCAAGCGGCCATCAGACCTTCAGGAGAACCCATGTCAATCCAGGTAGCATTCATCTGACTCATGTCCACAAAAGGTGGACGTCCTGCAGCAATTTCCTGCTTCCAGAATTCACGGATGTCAAATTCACCGTCAGCAATTCGGGCCAAAGCCTCGTCGCTGTAATAGGATACTCCGGAGAACGTTGCGGCGGCACCCTCTTCGGAACCAAAACGGCCAGCGATTCCCACCAGACGTCCATCCTTATTCACACGGAAGGTATTCACCTTGGGGAAATCCACAGCCAGCAGGGCCACACCAGGGGCAGAGCCGTCCTGAGCGGAGGCAAAAGTGCGCTTGGCATTTTCCACAAAGGCCTTCAGGTCAAAACTGCAGTAGGCATCGCCGTTCATGATCAGCAAGCCCCCACGGTATCCTTCGTTATAGATTCGCTTTAAGGGGCCTGCAGTTCCAAGAATCTCGGGCTCCACCCACACTTTTTCAAAACCAAGGCGTTTACCCTCGGCAACCACCTGTTCGGCCAGATAGTGAGCATTGGCGTGAAGTCTTACGTTTCCAATACCGTTAGCTTTAACCGCCTGCTGCTCCAATATAGAAGCATCAACTACCGGAACCAAGGGTTTCGGCACATCGCTGGTCAACGGGCGCAAACGGGTTCCAAGACCCGCGGCAAGGATTAAAACGTTCATTTTTTTCATCAACATCAAAGATAGAAAACGTGGATATTTATCTTTTTACTAAAATTAAATGGTCTTACATTTTGAGCAATTATGATTAAGTATATCATTGATTATTTGATAAGAGCCAGCCTCACCAACTCGGATCTGTATACTATCCGAGACAAGGAAACCAATCATAACCATAGAGCGCTGCTGGTATATTCAGCCATATCGACTTTCTTTTTTTCGTTCACCTGCATAGCCGCCTTTGCAACCCGACTCCCCGCCATGTTGGAAAAGGCCCCCATCTACGCAGGGTTCGCCATGTTCTCCATTGTAAGTCTCGCCATAGCATTTGCTGTCGGAAAGAAAAATCACACCGTTGTCGGAATCTTGTGTCACATCTTCTACCCCATGCTCCTATGCTTCGGCCTGTTTTCATCGCTTGTGATATCCTGCGACGAACCCTCCACCTCCCTATTGGCCATGTACGTGGTTTCGCCGCTGCTGTTTGTCATGCGACCAATCCACATCGTAATTATCACTATTATCGCCGATTTCATCTTCCTCTATTATTGCGGTTCCGTCAAGCCGGCCGAAATTGTTGGAACAGAAATCGTCAACTGCATCGTCTATAGCGGCATCGGCATGATTGTCGGCATATTCAACGTCCGCGACAAATGCCAACGAATGCTTTTTGAAAATCGCGTATCCCAGTTCAGCACCAAGGATCAGCTTACCCACAACCTCAGATCCATTTCGGACATTTACGTTTCCATGCACCAAATCAACCTGGACTCGGACACGTTCTTCTCAATTAGAACAAACAACTTTATTGATTCTAGCGTAGACAGTTTCAACGAAAATTTCAGCAGACAAATAACGCTGGCCATGACGGCAACCACAGCTCCCGAATACCTGGACCGCATTCTGGATTTCGTAAACACCAAAACACTACCCGACAGGCTCAGAGGCAAGCGCACCATCACCCAGGAATTCATGGGCAAGAATTTTGGTTGGTGCCGAGCCCGCTTTATCGCCATTGGTCCCGTAAACACCGAAGTTAAGCCAAGCCAGGTTATTTACGCCGTCGAAAATATCAGCGAACAGAAAAAGATCGAAACAACGTTGATTGCCAAAGCCGAAACCGACGCCATGACCGGACTGCTGAACCGCCAGGCCGGTATTGACAAGATAAAGACAGCCATCAACGAAAACCGAATCGGTATGTTGGCCCTATTCGATGTAGATAAATTCAAGCACATCAACGACAACTACGGTCACCAAATGGGCGACGAAGTTATTATCGCTGTCGCCAATGCCATGAAGGAAACTTTCCGCGAAGAAGACATTCTATTGCGTCTCGGCGGAGATGAATATATTTTCTTCGTGAGCGGAGTTTCTAACGAGGAACAGGGAATCCAGATTATCAGCAGATTCTTTGAATCTATCAGCAGGATTACTTTCGAAAAGGTGAACAACCTAAATATTTCTGTTAGCCTGGGCGCAACATTCCTAAACGGCGAAGAAGGAATCGACTTCGAGGAATACTACCGTAGAATCGATAACTGCACTTACCGCAGCAAGAAGATCGAAGGCAAGGCCTTCACCTTCTGGCGTGACGAATAAGACTCTTGCACATTTGTACACCAAATATTATATTTACCTGCATGAGTGATCAGCAGGCAAGTCTTCTTTTTAATACAGCACAGCAGAAGCTTAAGGAATATTTCGGTTACGACAGCTTTAGACCCAAGCAGGTCGAAGTCATCAGACAGGTTCTTGAACGCAAGGACACCTTGGCCCTAATGCCAACCGGTGGAGGCAAGTCAATCTGCTACCAGATTCCGGCCCTGGTTTTCGATGGTTGCGCCGTGGTGGTTTCGCCTCTGATCGCCCTCATGAAGGATCAAGTGGACAGTCTCCGCGAAAACGGCATCCCCGCAGCGGCACTGAACAGCGGCCTTTCAACTGAAGAAGCTTCCGAGATCCGCAGCGCCTTTTGCCGCGGTGAACTTAAACTGCTGTACATCTCCCCCGAACGTCTGGTTTTTGAAGTAGAGAACCTGCTCCCCCGCGGTCGCGTTTCGCTGTTCGCAATCGACGAAGCCCATTGCATTTCTCAGTGGGGCCACGATTTCCGCCCCGAATACACCCAGCTTTTTAAGCTCCGCGAAAACTTCCCCGGCATTCCCATTCTCGCCCTGACGGCCACGGCCGACGCCATTACCCGAGAAGATAGGCGATTTCTAATCGCTAACGCATAATGTTGAACTTTTTCAAAAGATACTCATTT
>NZ_MWQG01000089.1:0-1555 GCF_002210365.1 Fibrobacter sp. UWH1 | reverse complement strand
TGTCTTATCCTGAAAAAAGTTGACACTATACAAAAAGGCAGGTATAGTGCAAATGGAGACAAAACAGGTCACAAAGTCGGTTCTCGCATACGACGAAAACGGCAACCATTTTTGGAAGGACGTGGTCAAGGAAAAGTTCATCTTTGACGACGAGGACCGGATAAAAATCGTCGCCGAATACAACGCGGGCAGGATGACCGCGGCGCAGATCGCGGAGAAATACCACCTCAGCAGCAAGCAGGTTCTCTTCAGCTGGATGGACAAGTACCTGCGCGAAGAATCGCTATCTTTGGAGAACCAAGACGGAGATGCGATGGCGAAGCCGCCCGAAGAACGGATAAGAGAACTGGAGCTGGAGAACAAGCGCCTGCAAAAGGCACTGGAGGCCGAGACGCTGAGGTCCAGGGCCTTCGACACGATGATCGAGCTTGCCGAGAGCAAGTTCAACATACCCATCAGAAAAAAATCTGGCACCAAACGGTAGGCCTGCTGCGCACGCGGCTTCCGGGAACTTCCCTGGAAGCGCTCTGCGGACTGTTTGGTTATAGCAGGCAGGCGTTCTACAAGAGGGATGACGACGACTTCGGGAACGAGGCTGTCGAGTCCATGGTCCTGGACGCAGCCAGGGAATATCGCACGGCCTGTCCGGGCATGGGATGCACAAAAATCTACAGACTGGTCGCAGGCAAGCTTGGCGGCACGGGCCGCGTGCCCGGTCGCGACTCCTTCACGGAACTCCTCCGCGAGAACGGCCTGATGGTAAGGATGCGCCGCCGTCGGCACTACAGGACTACATACTCGGATCACAACTACCGGAAGTACAAGAACCTGATCAAGGGAGTCGTCCCCAGCCGTCCGAACCAGATATGGGTCGCCGACATCACCTATGTCGAGACGGACGAGGGCGTGTGCTACCTGTCCCTCGTAACGGACGCCTACTCGCACAAGATCGTGGGCTGGGCGCTCGGCCCGACGCTGGAGACACGCTACCCTCTGGAAGCCCTGAGGATGGCACTCGCGCAGGTTCCCGAATCATCGTTGCCGTTCCTGATCCACCACTCGGATCGTGGCTGCCAGTACTGCAGCTACGAATATGTCGGCGAACTGAAAAAGCGCAACATCGGCATCAGCATGACGCAGAGCGGGGATCCGCTCGAGAACGCCGTGGCGGAACGCGCAAACGGAATCCTCAAGACGGAATGGCTATACAAGATGAAGCTCAGGACGCGGTCGGAGTGCCGCCGTGAACTCGAGAGAATCATCAGGTTCTACAACGAGGAACGCCCGCACATGAGCATCGGCTGGCAGACCCCGGAAAAGGTCCACAGCCAGGAAGGCCCCCAAAGAAGATGCTGGAGGAACCCGTGGGAACGAAGGCTCGCGAACAAAAATATATCTTTGGAAGAAGATGTCGGACTGGACAACGACAACCATATCGGTGATAGTGTCAACCAGATCCGTGATACCGAGGGAAAGGTGTAAACCATATCAGTGAAACTGTCAACTCGGTCAGTAAAAACACCCCAAAAGTGTCAACCTTTTTTAGGGAAGGTCA
>NZ_MWQG01000088.1:0-2013 GCF_002210365.1 Fibrobacter sp. UWH1 | reverse complement strand
GAATATATTCCCCATAAATTTAGTTTTTCTAAAACATCGTTCCCCTGAAAATAAATTTTATTAATCAGAATTTGCCTAGTTTCCCATACGCCTCACCCCGAGGCATATAGAACATCTTGCATCCTGCATTCGCGTTAGGGATGGAAGCCGGCCACGGTTCGGACTCGCGCGGCGCTTGATTTGTGATGTTGCCTGGAGCGCGAGGCTGAACGGACGGGGAGCGGAGCGAGCCGATAACGCGACAGCCCGACCCCGGCGGCGGTTCTGTTGTGCGTGTCCCGGGAGCCGGGGGAACGCCCAAAAAAATCAGTTGAAACGGACAAGCCCTTTGACAATGCCTCCTTAAAATCCTATATTATGGATGAGGTAAAATTTTATGGCAAGACCGATCAAAGAAACTCCGACTCTCTATGGTGAGGATGCTCGCGTTTTCGAACAGAAAATTGCGAATCCGAAGCCCGTGACGAAGGAAGACGTTCTGGCTGCACGGAACGCCTACGATAAGTTCATGTCCATCGCAAAGTTTCCGTTTTAATAATGGATATTTCCTCATTTGACCTTTTTCCCCTGGATGCTTTCTGTTCGATGATGCAAAGAATTATCTTGCTGATTTAATGGCAGTCACTTATCTTCTGGTGGATCGTCAAACTCAAAAGACAGTCGCTTATTTCACTCTACTGAACGACAAAGTCTCCTATGATCCAGAAGAACGCTCCTTGTGGAACAGAATCAACAGAAGAATTTCAAACAATAAGCGACGCAAGACATATCCATCTGTAAAAATTGGCCGTCTTGCTGTTTCCATGGACTACGAACATCAAGGTATCGGCCGAGCCATTTTGAATTTTGTCAAACATGCGTTTACCAATGGGAACCGCACGGGATGCCGGTTCATTACAGTCGATGCGTATGCCGCCGCAACTGGTTTTTACATCAAGAATAGTTTCGACTTCTTTACCCAAAAAGACCGCAAGGATGCAACGCGTCTGATGTTCTTTGATTTGAAGCCATTCAAAGATGCGCAGAAAAAAAATTAGTTTTCCTGCATTTTTGCGTTAGGGATGGAAGTGGCGAAGCCATTCGGACTCGCGCGGCGTTTGATTTGCGCTGTCTCATGGAGCGCGAGGCTGAACGGACACGGCAGGGACGCTTCGGCGAAGCTCGGCGACCTTGCCGTGATAACGCGACAGCCCGACCCCGGCGGCGGTTCTGTTGCGCATGTCCCGGGAGCCGGGGGAACGCCCAAAAATGGAGACGCGTGGGAGTGCGCTTGCGCCACGCCTGAAAGTCACAAATTCTAGGTGTTTTTGGGGTGTCTGAATAAAGCGCTGTTGACTTTGGGGGAATAAATTGGTATAATTAGCCAAGGGGGGCAATAATAAAATTGTATATTAAGAGCGTTGTCATGGAGGCCTTATGCCAGAAGTTATGTCTGTTTACGAGTCCTTGCCTTTAGCAGCAAAACAAGAAATAAATGATTTCATTTATTTTGTTGCAGCTCGTGTAAAATTCGCAGAAAAAGAAGCGACCTCCTCAAAGAAAATGGATGCCTTCAAGGGTTTGCTAAAGTTCAAAGGTTGCATTCCCCAGACATTCGACGCCGATGCCGAACTTGAAAACGCCAGAATGGAAAAGTACGGCAAATAAATCCAGGGTTTGGTAGCAGCACATTCCATTCCAAACATGTTCTTCATCCTACGAAAATTCTGCAGTGAAGAACAAAGGCGAAACTTGCTACTGTTCATCGTTAATCTGCTTCAAGTTGTACCGATTGACTCACGGAAAATTGAAGCGGCCCTGACAAACTCGAAATTCAAGGATTTTGAAGATTGTCTGCAAGACGAATGCGCTGCAGAAATAAATGCAGATTTCATTATCACACGAAATATCGATGATTTTGCAAACAGCAAGATCAAACCCATTTTGCCCGGCGATTTCCTGAAAACGCCCCTCTGAAAATTTTTGCGTTAGGGATGGAAGTGGCGAAGCCATTCGGACTCGCGCGGCGTTTGA
>NZ_MWQG01000087.1:0-2337 GCF_002210365.1 Fibrobacter sp. UWH1 | reverse complement strand
CCCTGCAACAGGAAACTTCGTCAACAACTGAATCGGGGACAGGTGGCTCAACAACCGATTCAGGAACGGGCGATTCAACAACAGATTCAGGGACGGGTGATTCAACAACCGATTCTGGGACGAGCGATTCAACAACCGATTCGGGAACGGGCGACTCAACAACTGATTCAGGGACGGAGGATGATACCACTTCCGACATTACGGTTGATCTGTTCTATATCGAAGAACCTCTTCAAATTCAGGCAGGAACAAAACTTCACATTGTATGCACAGGGATTGTTCCAAATCCGTGGTGGCGTCCCTATGTCGTTATATTCCCTGCAGGTTCCTCCCTGCCACAACTCCGCTATCTTACGGAAGACGGCACCCCAGGCGAAATCATTCAACCCGAAAACAACGAATATCGTATTCTGATACCGGAAGTCTCCAACGGTGAAGTATCTCCTGTAATTCACGTTGTTGGCGATGGGGACGGTTTGATTAATGTTACTATGGGCTAATTTTTGTTAATTTTGGAGTATTGAACGTATGAAGAAGTTGGTAATTGAAAATATTGGTCCAATAAAGAAAGCTGAATTAGACTTAAAGAGGATTAATGTCGTTATTGGTCCTCAAAGCGCAGGAAAAAGCTGCATCCTGAAAATAGCCTGTTTTTGTGCCTGGGCAGAAAAGAGAGTCCTTCTAGAACAAGGGAAGAACGGCTTTGCCAATTTTGACTATGTCTTAGAAAATCTCGTTGTCTTTCATAAGTTGGATGGCTATATCCATTCGGGTAGCCTTGTGGAATACCAGTCGGATTTTGTTCACTTTACGTGTGACTTTGATTCAAAAAAATTTGACTTGACTATTTCCGAAAACTGTTGGGAGTATAAACGGGGTAAAATTTCCTATATTCCTTCTGAAAGAAATCTTGTTGCTGCAATTCCAAACTGGTTTGAAGTCAAGTTTGGAAATACCAACATTCGTAATTTTATTTCTGATTGGAACGGTGTCAGGGGCATGTATAATTCAGGCAACATGCTTGACGTTCTGAATTTGAACGTAAAATATTTTTTCGACAACGAATCCTCCAGGGATTATGTATTGCTGAAAGACGGAGTGAAACTTAATCTTACGAACGCATCCAGTGGTTTGCAGTCTGTAATCCCGATGTGGGCATATTTGAATTTCTTGTTCAACGAACAGTATTCAGCTAAGTTGCCGTCAAACATTGTAAGTGATAGCGAAAATGATACCGTCCTTTTCCATATCTACGAAAAACGCTATAAGAAAACTTTAATGCAGATAACTGCAGATGAAGAACGTTTTTTTGGAAAAATAGGACGTCTGACTTTGCCTTTTATTTCGAAAGAAGATCATTTTGAATGCAAAAGACTGTATGAAAATTTTACAAGTACAGCGTATTCGGACGTCTATCTGGAAGAACCTGAACAGAACCTGTTCCCACAAACACAAGTTGAGCTTGTGCAAAGTCTTCTGAAAAATACATCTCGCCATCTTGATGGACTTTTTGTAGCGACCCATAGTCCATACCTTCTTTATGCAATAAACAATTGCATGCTCGGGTATATGGTCAAGGACAAAATGCAAGAAGAAATTCCGACAGATTCTCTTGTCAACCCGTGTGATGTTGCTGCATGGGAACTGCGTGATGGAACCGTCGTTTCGCTCCAGGATGAAGACGGCCTTATTCGCGGCAATTACTTTGACCGTGTCATGAAACGCGTAATGAATGAATTTTCCAACTACGCTTCCTATTATGGTTGATCTTGTCGAAGAATTTGTTCACGCCAAGGAATATACAGGCGATGTCTGGGTTGCCGATTATACGCAACAGACAAGTTCCATGCCGGCAGAAAATCGTAAGGGTGTTTGTATTTCCGATACTGAATTTACCGATATTTCGGCCTTTCACTTGCAAAATCCAAAACATGTGGCTATGCTTGGGGTGAATTTCGAGGAACACCCGCACTACTTTCCCGGAGGCATACAGAATTGTGAATGCCTCTTTAGAGCAAAGGAAGTTGTCGATGGAGGCTTCCTGCTCCTTTGTGAACTAAAATACTGCAAAGCTCACAATATCCAGGTGAATGCTGAAAAAGCCTACGACCAACTGAATTCTACTTGGAATCATTTGGCGAGTAAGGGAATATTCGACAGTAACCATTGCAAAAGTTTCTTGAACATTTCTGTACCTGACCACAGTGACAAAAGTCCGTTTTCGTCTTTCTTGTACCCACAAAACGAACGTCTGGATTGGCTCAAAAAGTATAGGATTGTTTTGGCTCTTCATCAACATGTGTGGGTGGCTTCGCCACCCTTTTTTGTTGACATTCG
>NZ_MWQG01000086.1:0-2380 GCF_002210365.1 Fibrobacter sp. UWH1 | reverse complement strand
TACTTAATATAGTTTTCCGCAGAACCTTTGTCAAGCACCTACCCTAAAATCCGCAAAAAACTCCCTCCGATTTTGGTCGGAAGGACTTTTATGCATTTTGTGAAATATACTCGTCCCGAAGGATTTCATAAATGTATAAGGCACTACGAGCACGCAAGCCTGTTTCCGGCTTGTTCAACGAGTCAAAAATCTTCGACTTATAAACAAAGTTAAAGGCCGTCTCCAGGTCAATTGAAAAATCAATTGGTTCCATGATATAGAATCATCCGATTGTGCCCCCGTTTCGCTTGCAGATGACAACCAGGTCGTCAAGGGCCTCGTCCGTTGGGAGAAGATGTTCCACTGCGTAATGTTCGTCAAGAAAACGAATCCCCTTAAACTGGCACAGGTATTCAGCCGCCACCTGCAGGGTAAGCTGAAAACGCTTGGCAAAAAGCCTGATGCACATGTTTATATACGGGATTTTATACTTGCTCAACATACTACGAATATAACAATATTTCCACTAATCCGCAAAAAAACACCCTGCATTCTGCAGGGTTTTGTCTTAATCTTGAGAGCACTGGCTGCCGAAGCAGGGAGTGATAACGTCAGGGTCACCACTTCCCGACAGCAGGCTTGCCCGCTGCTTCAGCTTGATGACCTTGAGTTTGGGCTGTACGTATTCCTTCTTTTTATTCATCTGCATTTTTGTTTCTTTGGTCTTAAACATTTTCATTTTCCTCCAGGAATCCATCCAGGGTAAATTCTCCATGATTCATACTGGCCTGCAAGAGGCTTGTGCGGTGCTTCAGCGTCACCACCTTCATGCAGGGTTTTGCGTAAGATTTTCTGTCGGTTGACTTTTTTTGCATTTTCCTGTCGCCTTATTTGATAATCACTTTCTTGCCGTTGTTGTAGTAGGTCCCCTTGACAGTGGGCTTGCCGTTGAGGCGACGACCCTTCATGTCAAACCAGCGGTCAGCCTTTTCAAGGGTTATATTGCCGGTGCGGGTGTTCATCTGGCCCACAAAGGTGACTTCGCCATCGGCATTGCCGAACAGGACTGCGATCACTTCGGGCACATCTTCTGCGATAGCTCTGGATACGCCGCGGTATGCCGGAGCACGCAGCATTCCGTTGCCGGAGTTAGACTGATCTGAGGTTCTACTGAGCACAGCGCGCATGGGCTTGACGCTCACGTCAGAACCGCCCTTCACGAAGTCACCGGCCTTGTAGATGCCATCTACATCATCGGCGGCGGCGAAGCCATAGACGCATTCCAGGGCGGTGCAGCCGTTTTCCCAATATCTGTTTGCGTAGGAGCCTGTGAATTCCCAATCGCCCACCTTGGGGTTGTTCAATTCAGCGGTCTGCACGGAAACAGGAGAACCCAAGGTCATGTTCAGATTCGTAGCTTCTTCCTTTAGGATGACGGCGTAGGGAACGCCGGCTTCCAGGGCGGCAACCTTGACTTCCGTTCTGAATTCGGCTGTATAGACACCGTCTTCCACAGTTACGCCCGTAAAGGCGTAGAAGTCTGCATTGGCCGTTGTACCTTCGTTGGTGGAGAAGGGCAGCACAATGGTATTGGCGATGTTCAGGCCTTCAGGGCTAGCCACGAAAGTGCGTTCAAATTCAACAGAGTTCACTTCCACCGGATTAGGCACATTTGCTGTTTCCGTGGAATTACCGAGAATCGTCGCCTTGGACTTGTCGGCAGCAATCACGATGGAACCGTAGTTGAATTCAATCTTTCCGCTGAAATCAGGGTAAGAAATTTCATCGGCAAGATTCTGGCCCCAGACAGAACCGTCAATTCCATTGTGGAGAAGGGCTGCAACAGTACCATTAGAAAATTCTTCTCCAGTTTTGAAGCCGGATCCAAAAGAATTCCCAAAGTCTTGGTCAATCAGATTTTCTGCAGAACCGGTCTTTGCAAAACTGTTTGTGACAGAACCCTCGTTGAAACCTGTCACGCCGCCGACATAGGAGTATTTACCTGTAGTATTCACGGAACCGCTGTTGTAGCAGTTCGTGACGGAACCTCCGTTGGATCCTGTCACGCCGCCGACATAGTATTCACCTGTAGTATTCACGGAACCGCTGTTGTAGCAGTTTGTGACGGAACCTTCGTTGGATCCTGTCACGCCGCCTACAGTGGCGAATTTACCTGTAGCATTCACGGAACCGCTGTTGTAGCAGTTCGTGATGGAACCTTCGTTGAATCCTGTCACGCCGCCGACATAGTTTTGTCCTCGGAAGTAGGAATCCTCAACGCCTACATTCTCAACCTTTCCGTCAGAACCTACATACCCAAACAAACCGACATTTTCTTCTGATTCATCATTGAAATACAGTCCCTTGATAGCAAAGCCTTGCCCATCGAAAGTTCCTGTAT
>NZ_MWQG01000085.1:0-2464 GCF_002210365.1 Fibrobacter sp. UWH1 | reverse complement strand
AGGAACTGAAGATGGCTTTCAAGAGTATTGGACAAAGGCTTGGCTTTGTGAGTGCAGGCGACGAACGACGCGCTCTTGAACGCAAGGTTCGCAGAATGGAGTCGGCAAGCAAGGCTAAGGATGCGAAACTGGCCGACCAGGCCAATGCTCTCGCTGAGAAGGACAATGCTCTCGCTGAGAAGGACAATGCTCTTGCTGAGAAGGATGCACTGATTGCTGCTCTTCAGGCGAAGCTGGCCGAAAAAAGCAAATAGCTGCTGCAAGCATTTCGCATAACGTTAGGACCCTACGCGGGTCCTTTTTTGTTTGCGTCTCCCCCGCGCCCCTCCGGTGTCCACGACCTGTTCGGGGATCTCCTTTGTTTGTGCTAAAAAATTTTACAATCATTTTTCAAAAAATCGGGATCCATTCCTTGCAAAAAAGCGTGTATAGGATTGGTGGTAATTTTGCCTTCCCGCAAAGGTATGCGCAACAACCGAAAAAATACATGAACAAAAGAAAACATGACGGATTCCTGAAGTACGTCTTTTCAAAACCGGTCAACGCAAAGGCTCTTTTCGAGATGGCGTCAAGGACTAACAAGAACCTGGCCGACATCCTCGCCGAAGTGGACCTGGATACCCTTGAAGAAATTCCCGAAGCGTTCGACGAGGTGGGCGAGCGGGGCGAAGCGGATCTCGCCTTCAAGGTGAAGGCCCTCGCCGGTGGTGAAATGCGTTTTGGCCTGCTGCTTGAACACAAGTCCTCGCCAAGCAACGGGATCATGTCGCAGATTGGCCGTTACGCCATCAACGTGATGGTGGACAAGGGTAATGCTAAATATCCTTGGCTGCCTACGAAGGCAATCGTTGTTTATAACGGAACTGACCCCTGGGACCCTCTCGCACAGTACAAGAACATCCATGCCATGTACAACGGACGCATTCCGCATTTCGAGTTCGCCTTCGTGAACCTGGCGGAACTTGACGACGACCTTTGCCTTGCCCACGGCAACGCCGAGGCGGCCATTGGCGCTATTACCATGAAGTATGCTTTCGACATGGCAAAGTACGAGTCCTTGCTGCCGGAAATCGAGAAAAAATTGCGTGTATTGCCCAGCAGCGAAAGTGCTTGCCTTGTAAGTAAGATTGAGTTATATTTGGATGAGTATGTCAGCCGCAAGGCATTGGAGGAGCTGAAGATGGCTTTCCAGAGTATTGGACAAAGGCTTGGCTTTGTGAGCGCCGGAGACGAATACCGCGCCCTTGAACGCAAGGTTCGCAGAATGGAGTCGGCAAGCAAGGCAAAAGATGCGAAACTGGCTGCGAGTGAAGCTAAACTGGCCGACCAGGCCAATGCTCTCGCTGAG
The DNA here is from genome assembly GCF_002210365.1 of Fibrobacter sp. UWH1. NCBI lineage: Bacteria > Pseudomonadati > Fibrobacterota > Fibrobacteria > Fibrobacterales > Fibrobacteraceae > Fibrobacter > Fibrobacter sp. UWH1. Next base: position 1,116 of record NZ_MWQG01000085.1, on the reverse strand, counting down.
AAGGACAATGCTCTTGCTGAGAAGGACAATGCTCTTGCTGAGAAGGATGCACTGATTGCTGCTCTTCAGGCGAAGCTGGCCGAAAAAAGCAAATAGCTGCTGCAAGCATTTCGCATAACGTTAGGACCCCTCGCGGGTCCTTTTTTATTTGCGTCATTCCAGCGATTCCATTGCTGTCTCCCCGCACCCCTCCGGTGTCCACGACCTGTTCGGGGATCTCCTTTGTTCGTGCTAAAAAATTTTACAATCATTTTTCAAAAAATCGGGATCCATTCCCCGCAAAAAAGCGTGTATAGGATTGGTGGCGATTTTGCCTTCCCGCAAAGGTGTGCGCAACAACCGAAAAAATACATGAACAAAAGAAAACATGACGGATTCCTGAAGTACGTCTTTTCAAAACCGGTCAACGCAAAGGCTCTTTTCGAGATGGCGTCAAGGACTAACAAGAACCTGGCCGACATCCTCGCCGAAGTGGACCTGGATACCCTTGAAGAAATTCCCGAAGCGTTCGACGAGGTGGGCGAGCGGGGCGAAGCGGATCTCGCCTTCAAGGTGAAGGCCCTCGCCGGTGGTGAAATGCGTTTTGGCCTGCTGCTTGAACACAAGTCCTCGCCAAGCAACGGGATCATGTCGCAGATTGGCCGTTACGCCATCAACGTGATGGTGGACAAGGGTAATGCTAAATATCCTTGGCTGCCTACGAAGGCAATCGTTGTTTATAACGGAACTGACCCCTGGGACCCTCTCGCTCAGTACAGGAACATTCACGCCATGTACAACGGACGCGTTCCGCACTTTGAGTTCGCCTTCGTGAACCTGGCGGAACTTGACGATGAGATATGCCTTGCCCACGACAATGCCGAGGCTGCCATTGGTGCGATTACCATGAAGTATGCTTTCGACATGGCAAAGTACGAGTCCTTGCTGCCGGAAATCGAGAAAAAATTGGGCTCTTCATCAACATGTGTGGGTGGCTTCGCCACCCTTTTTTGTTGACATTCGCCTAAATTAAACAAAAAATGGGCTATTTTCTAAAATTTAATCGCCAAAAAAAACAGAAGAAAAAGCCCATGTCAAAATTATACAAATCCATCTTCAATGTCAACGGCTGTACTG
>NZ_MWQG01000084.1:0-2576 GCF_002210365.1 Fibrobacter sp. UWH1 | reverse complement strand
CTCCATGCAGAGTGGTTGTTTCCATTTTGGAAATAACCATAGATTCTTCCAGTTCTCCTTCCTCAAAGATGTTCTTTAGGTGCTTGCTAATTGCAGGAACGCCAACTTCAAATAGCTCAGCCATGGCTTTTTGCGTAAGCCACAAAGTTTCGTTTTCAAGTTTCACTTCAAGATGCGAGGAACCGTCATCGGAAACATAGATTACTATTTCGCCTTTCTTATCAGTGGTATTCATTCAAACCTCCGTACTGCACAAAAATACACTAAAATAAAGGCTGTGTCAAGCCAGTGTACACGGTCGGGGTGAGATTGTGTTCCCATTGTTTTCTTGCTGAATAATAACAGCAAGGTCGGATTAGGATATGTCAAGCCATTTCGTAAAAAATAGGCAATAGGGGCACCGAAAAAATTTGAGTGACACCTACTGACATGCTGGATTATCTATATTCTTTATGTACATAAAGAGTTTTGCTCTTGTTCCGAACTGAAAACTTCGACACTTTTCAAAAACCCGGTGCAAGACGAACGCTCACGCTTGCTATTAGGCTTTGCTTGATGGCATCGTTTTGCTATATGCATATTTGATAAATCTGCCTGTACGCAAACGACCCTTTAGATGCTATTGCATCTGCTGCCGTGTTTACGGCACGCAATTGGGGCGTGGGTTGTTTGTGTTTACTTGGTTTTGGGCAGTCGAAGGCCTTCAGTTGGGTAGATGCATTCAATTCCACGCCTTTTTCCTTTAAATGTGTGTGAAGTATGCTACAAGAACGGCTCTTGCTGAGTTTGCTCTTGTTCTACAGCTGAAAACTTCGACACTTTTCAAAACCATTGAATAAGACAAACGTTCGTTGACCTATGGTTGCATAGGCCATGCTGTACCCTGGGCGTACTGTATCCACTCGGTGCCCGGGGAATTCGTGCGTGTATCCACACGTGCGTTTGCGAGCGTTTTCTTTGCTTGTTTTGACATCGCGGTTTCTTGCTCCCGATTGAGGGTGAACTCGTTCACCTTCAACTTGAGGAACGAGATACATGGCTGGCCAAGATGTTAAGTCTAAAAAGAAATCTGTAAAACAGAATTTTAGGTTCATTGACTTGTTTGCCGGTATCGGCGGAATGCGTATTGCTTTTGAAGCGGCTGGAGGAAAATGCGTTTACACAAATGAGTGGAATAAGTTTAGCCAAAAAACATATTTCGACAATTTTGGTGACATGCCTGATGGTGATATAACAAAGGTGGATGCTAAAACAATTCCTGATCATGATATTCTTGTTGCTGGATTCCCGTGCCAACCATTTTCCATTGCAGGAGTTTCTAAAAAGAACAGCTTGGGGCGTGCAACAGGATTTGAAGATAAAACTCAAGGCACTTTATTCTTTGATGTTTGCAGAATAGTCAAGGAAAAACGTCCAAAAGCATTTATGCTTGAAAATGTGAAAAACCTATGTAGTCATGACAAAGGCAATACTTTTAAAGTTATTAAAGAATCTTTAGACGAATTAGATTATGAAATTTTCTACAAGGTGTTAGATGGTCAAAATTTTGTACCTCAACACCGTGAAAGAATATTGATAGTCGGTTTTGACAGAAAAATATTTAAAAAGAAAATAGACTTTCAATTTATCATTTCTCCGAAAGAACCTAAGCCTGTAATGCGAGATATTTTGGAATCTAAGCCCGATCCAAAGTACACGTTATCAGATAAATTATGGACGTACTTGCAGAATTATGCTGCGAAACATAAAGCCGCGGGAAACGGTTTTGGCTATGGGATTGCTCCGCTTGATGGAGTGTCACGAACGCTTAGCGCAAGATACTATAAAGATGGTTCAGAAATTTTAATTGAACAAAAGAATAAAAATCCTAGACGGTTAACTCCAAGGGAGTGTGCCCGTTTGCAGGGCTTTCCCGATACATTTAAGATTACGGTTTCCGATGGTCAAGCTTATAAACAATTTGGAAATTCCGTGGTTGTTCCTTTGATGACTAATGTTGCAAAGCTTATCGTTAAGCAGCTTGAAAATTTATAGAGGATTTTCAAAATGCAGTCTTACGCTACCGAAGCCATTAAGGCAACTACGTATGGAGAAAAAGCTTTTTGCAAATTTTTATCTGCAAATGATACTAAGCCCGACCAAAGTCATCAGGCTGGAATCTATATACCCAAAAATAGTTATTCACTCCTTTTTGATAGTCCTGGAGTTAAGGGCGAAAATAAAGATAGATTGTCAGAAATTCAGTGGCATTATGAGGGTGAGTTTATTACAGAATCAAGGTTCATCTATTACGGGCGAGGAACTCGCGATGAATATCGTATTACACGAACTCCAATTTTTCGACCAGAATTTACAGGAGCTTTATTCGTTCTAGTAAAGCGAGCGGAACATAGCTATCAGGCGTTTGTTTTAAATTCCGATGACGATATAAACGACTATCTTGATTCAATAGGTTTGTCACCATTAGAAACAAATTTATTAATTGAAAAAAAGTCGATAACTAGCGACGAAAATGAAGAAACCCGAATTCTATTTGCAAATGCATAATCCGAGCGGAATCTGAAGGATGCAAAAAA
>NZ_MWQG01000083.1:0-2928 GCF_002210365.1 Fibrobacter sp. UWH1 | reverse complement strand
CTGGAGGATGATTCGTCTAGATCCTCGATCGGGGTCGAGGATGACATGTGAGAGGAACCGTTTTCACCAGATGCACTGGTAGAGTTAGAGTCGTCACCGCAGGCGTTAAAGGTGAACAGCGCAAAAGCGACTGCGCTGGTGAGTGTGATTTTCTTGAAGATGTTCATATTAAAACTCTGTTAAATGTTTCTATGCAAATCTTGCGGTGTTGAAGGATGCCGATTTTGCAGACATCACGAGCAAACCAAAGACTCCATCTTATAAAGATTATTTTTAAGCTGCTTGTTTTTCTTGTTCATATAGGATCTCGGTAGATTTTAAATTTTACGCCTTATCTTAGTAATCAAGAACACAACGAATATTTAAATGACTTCTTTTATAAGATTTTGACACAGAAAATTCTTCCAAACTAAAAGTAATTGTTTTTGCGACATCTAAATCTTTTTCAGAGGGTATCCAAAAATTGGCCAATTCCTTCTCATAGCCGTCATCGCCATGAGGCAAGATACTCATACCGTACGAGTTTTTCACAGCAAACTTATGTGACCAAATAGCCTGAGAAAGAAGGCTGTGACTCAAATCTATTCCAGCAGGAGTGATAGCAACATGTTTCCACTCAGTTTCATTCATCACATGCCATCCCTCGGGACAAACGCCTCTCACCTTGCTGTCTTCGGGATATTTATCGTTAAAATTGGCGGTACACTTGGGGTTATCGGCCACACTCACACTGTCACAAACTTTTGGGAGTCCCATCGCTTCGCTCCAGGAGTATAGAGCGCCGAAGTAGTTGTCGCAATACCAGGGGTCGTCCTTATAGCAACTTTTTTCAATTTTCGCATCATCAAATATGGTCGTGGCGATATCAAGCACGGTATCTGCAAAATTCAAATTTTGAGCCATCACAGTAAAGCTGTAATTTCCATCCATGTCAAAAGACTTGACCGTCCTATAAACCTTTCCATCACGAGGGTCCGTAAAGGTTCCATAAGTAGCCTTAGAGCCGAATACACTGTCCATGTCTGGGTAAACTTTGGGCATTTCAAGTTTAACAATGGAATCCACTCGCCACATATCATTTTGGCAACGCACATATACAATTTCATAATCTTTCAATAACGTATCCAAAGTTCCTTCTTGACACCTACGATATGCCAGAGAGCTACTACTTGACGAAATATCATCCCTTTTAGAAGATGAGCTAGACTTTCCATTGACTTTTACGCTAGAGGAACTGCTAGATCCTTCGCTGTCGCTCAGGATGACACTTGATGAGGAACCCGGAGTGACAGAAGAATTGTCGCCGTTGATGCTGGAGGATGATTCATCATCCTCAACAGCGGAACTCAGTGTGCTGTTTTCACCAGATGCGCTGGTGGAGCCCGAGTCATCGCCGCAGGCGTTAAAGGCGAACAGCGCAAAAGCCACCGCGCTGGTGAGTGTGATTTTTTTGAATGTGTTCATATTAAAACTCTGTTAAATGTGTCTATGCAAATCTTGCGGTGTTGAAGGATGCCGATTTTGCAGTCATCACGAACAAATTTTTCCTTGCTGATTTTTTTTAGACGCGGCTTGGGCTTTTTTTAATGCTAAGATTTCCATCCATCATCATGCGGGGTTCAAGTTGCTCTAGAGAAAAATTGTTGAATGTGTATTTTTTCTTGTTCTTCTTATTTTGCTTTGAAAGCATGACATACCCTTAAGGGCTGTTCTAAGCAACCCTGTTTTTTTTGCTAAAAAAATTCAATTATTTATTCTGGCTTACAAGCATTTTTTAATAATTCTGAACGCAACGGATTGATTTTCCGGTGATTTTGTATCCTGTTACATAAAAAGTAACATTTTGATTGCGAGCATATATATTCAGCCCTCTAGCCCAACCTTCCTTTTCTAGGTATTCTTCCGGAAAATAATAATACGCAGCCTCTTTTAAATCAGTGAATTCATTCGTTAGACTACTCATCATCCCACCAGGCAACATTGTAAATCCAGTCTTATTGGTTCCATCACTACTATTCCAGTGGGTTTCGGATTTTACTGCACCAATATCGCACAATCTGCCCGAGCAATAAACGATGTTGAATTCATTGCGGGTCATCAAATGCCAACCATTAGGGCAAATACCTTGATGCTGAGTTTTTATTTGACTTGCACAACTTTTTTCATTGCATTCGTACGGGAGGTCCATCATTTCGGCCCACTGGTACAGGCCTCCATATTGCGAGCACATCAAAGTGTCGTTGTTGTAACAATACTTTTCCACCTTGGTGTTGTCATCCTGTTCATCAGCACCGCTCACGATTTTTTCCGCATAGTTTAAGTTCTGTGCCATAACAGTGATGGTTTGTTCCACCTTGTTTGTGTCACGACCGGTGACTTCGTAAATCTTGTACACCCTTCCATCTCGTTCATCCGTAAGATCGCTGTATGAATAAACTTTATCTCGAAAAGAAAAATAAACGGACGATGAGGAAACTGCCTTAGATGAACTTGAGGATTTTGCACTGGATGAAGAAACCGACTTATGCCATTGATTATCCAACTCACTGCAGAAATATTTATTTCCATCAACAATCAAAACTCCGCATCTATTATTTACCCAAGCAAAGACATCACATTCGCCCTCTAAATCATACTTACACGCTTCTGAAACACTGCTAGAAGAATTTCCAATATCTATGATATCGTCACTACTACTGCTATAGACATCCACCTTTGTAGAGGAACTGCTTCCTTCCTTGTTGATTGAAGAACTTGACTTTCCATCGGCTTTTACGCTAGAGGAACTGTTAGAATCTTCGCTATCGCTCGGGATGACACTTGATGAGGAACCTGGAATGACGGAAGAGGAAGAGTTGTCGTTGATGCTGGAAGATGATTCGTCTAGATCCTCGATCGGGGTCGAGGATGACATGTGAGAGGAACCGT
>NZ_MWQG01000082.1:0-3732 GCF_002210365.1 Fibrobacter sp. UWH1 | reverse complement strand
GCACATCGCTGGTATGCAGGATTCCGGCATTATCATTTCCGTGAACAATGACCCGAATGCTCCGATTAACGCAATTGCCGACTACGTCATCAACGGTAACGTTGAAGAAGTGGTTCCCAAGTTAATCAAGTACTACAAGGCTAACAACAAGTAGGTGAAGCTCTATGGCAAATTGCGATTATAAACAAAGTCCTCCGAGACAATTAAATTATCAAACAGACAAAACGAGGATAAGTAGTACATATTCTCTAAAAATGCAAACAACTGTTTGCAAAATCCTGACCCAAAAGTCACGATCCTTGACAAGAATATGGCAAGTACTTTTTTTGCGAAGCAGCTTTCGCTGTGTTTTGTATATCCGAATTTAAGTAACATACACCAGCGAGGTCAATCATGATGGGCATTAGCCAACAACAGGAACTAGACGCAATGCCAGATGGAATGGCAAAGCGCATCCTACTCAAGGTCATTAACGCTCCGAAGGTCAATCAAGAAAATTTACAGTCAAACATCCAGACGCGATAAATCTTGAGTCATTTCTAAAGAAATACGCATTCGAGGAAGAATCAAGCTACAAAAATCGAACTTATCTCGTTAAGGATAAAAATACCAATGAGATTGTATGCTATTTCAGTTTGCGTAACGGATTGTTCACCCTACCTAACAATTCTCAGCATTTTTCAACAATCCCCGCAATAGAGCTTTCCAATTTTGCTGTGAATAATAGCTACAAGGAAAAATATTCCATCGTCCGGAAATTAGGAACAACAGAATTCAATGAATTCATAATCCCGTTAGTTAAGCAAATCCAAAAACAATCCGGCGTGCAAGCACGATATATATACGCTTTACCCAACGACAAATTGATTGAACATTACGAGTCCCTAGGATTTTTAAGATTTTCTCCCGATGAGGAAGCTTTCATCCATAGCCACGTAAAACCCTTGTATGACAAGGGTTGCGTTTTCATGTGTCAGGGAGTGTGGTTTACTTTGTTTCGTCGCGTTTTTTCCGTCGCGAAACTTTACTTCACTTTGGCGAGGAGAGCTTGAGCGGCGGCGCTGGCAGCGGCAGCCTCACGCATACGCTTACGGGCACGGGAGCCGGGGCGATTCTTGCCGATGGTACGGCGGTTCAGGTTGTCGCCTTCGAAACCATTCTGCGGAACGGAACCATTTTGAGAACTGGGACGGTTCTGCGGGTTGGAGGCGCCTCGAACCTGTTCCGGCTTGCGACCGAATTTTTCCGCACGATTGCCACGGCGCTCTTCTCGAGACTGACGAGGCTGTTCACCATTTTCGCGGGCCTGTTCTGCAGCGCGGGCGTTACGCTTGTCGGCCTGGTGCTTACGCCAGTCGAACTTTGCGGGCTGTTGGCCTTCGCCGCGATTTTCTTCGCGACGGTCGCCCTTCTGACCACGAGGTAAACGTCCGCGAGCATTACGCATTTCGCTTTCAGGAGTTTCCTTCTGCTGTTCAGGCAATTTTTCGTAGATAGCCTTGTCACCTTCGGGAACCTTCACCTTGGTCAGCTTTTCAATGGCACGCAGATCCTGTTCTTCATCGGGAGCGCAGAAAGAAATGGCGACGCCTTCCTTGCCAGCGCGAGCCGTACGGCCAATGCGATGCACAAAAGTTTCCGGTTCGTTGGGCAGGTCATAATTGAAGACGTGGGTCACATCATCCACATCAATACCGCGAGCAGCAATATCTGTTGCCACCAGCACGCGGATACGTTCATCCTTGAAATTGCCAAGAGCTTCCTGACGACGATTCTGGCTCTTGTTGCCGTGAATGGCGGCACACTTGACACCAGCCTTTTCCAGCACGCGTACAATTTTATCTGCGCCATGCTTGGTGCGGGTAAACACCAGCACCTTCTTCATCTCTTCATGAGAAGCAAGAAGTTCCTTCAACAGGGCGCCCTTGCGACGCTTATCAATGCGGTACAGTTCCTGGCGAATTCGTTCAATGGGAGTGCTCTGGGGAGCCACTTCCACACGAACCGGATTTGCACTGAGGATCGTTGCAGCCAGGTCAGAAATTTCCTTAGGCATGGTGGCGCTGAAGAACAAGTTCTGACGCTTGCCCGGAAGCATGCCCACCACCTTGCGAATGTCGTGAATGAAGCCCATATCTAGCATACGGTCAGCTTCATCCAAAACGAAAAATTCCACATTCTTGAGGGTCACGGCATGTTGGCCAATCAAATCCAGCAAGCGGCCCGGAGTTGCCACCAGAACATCTACACCGCGAACAAGAACGTTCTTCTGCTTCACATCGCTAACGCCACCGAAAATGCAGGCAGTAGAAATAGCAGTATACTGGGCATACTGCTTAAAGCATTCCTCCACCTGAATTGCCAATTCACGAGTGGGCAGCAAAATCAGGGCGCGACAAGTTTTAGGCTGACGGAACTTACCAGAGTCCAGTAAGCGCTGCAGAATAGGGAGCGCAAAGGCTGCGGTTTTGCCCGTTCCCGTCTGGGCGATACCCAGCAGGTCCTTACCCTCCAGCAAACTGGGGATGGACTGTTCCTGAATGGGAGTGGGGGTTTCGTAGCCTACAGTGCGAACAGCACGCTGCAGCGGATTTGCCAAAGGAAGTTCTTCAAATTTCATATTAAAGTCAAATGTAGAAATTTGAAGTCCAACCTATATCTTATCGCACCATCACACGAGTAGAAACTCCATTGACGCGAACCAAATAGTTCCCTGCGGAAGTCAGTTCAACAATGTGGTTTACACCGCTGATTCTGTCCTGGGCCACAATCTTGCCCTTCATATCAACAACGAGCATCTTGTCGCCCTGCTTAGCGCCAACAATGTTCAGAGTGCGACCGCTAACAGAGACACCAAAGTGACGTGCCACAGCAATGTTCTTCATGCCAGTGGAAGCATCCACAAACTTGGCCACATACACACCGTCAGAAAGAACCCACTTGTCAAAGACGTAGTCCACACCCTTCTTGGTGTAGCCTTCGGGAGCAACACCCATCAAGGCACGCTGAACGACCTCATCCGAATTTTCTACGTCGTAGTTGAACACCACTTCCATTTTTCCGGATACATCGCCAGCCTTATAATGGACAGTCTTCTGGAACAGGGCATAGAAAGTCTTTCGGCCCTTGGCTTCGGCACCGACAAACTTTACCCTGAGACCAGCGTAATCCTCAGTTTCATACCAACCCATAAACTTCCAGGATTCATCATCCTTGATGGAAGCAGACGGGAGCTGCACACCTTTACCAAGAACGTACTTTGAAACGTCGCTGGAAAGAACCGCATTTGAAGGCATCACATAGACAATCTTGTATGCCTTTGAATAAACAGGCACATAATTGCCGTATTCATCTTTTTCCCACTTACCATCAAATTCATTACCAACAGAATCCTTGTCGCCAACGACAGGAACGACAATGCTAGAATCCTTCTTGGAAATTTCGGCCACAGCATCGTTAATCTTCTGATTGACATCATCATCAGAATCATCCTTGTCGATAACAACGCTGATAGTAGTGTTTCCAATGACTACGACAATCTCCTTTTCGTAAACAGGAACATAATTGCCATCATCATCCTTCTTCCATTCGCCATTGAATTCGAAACCATCTTCAGATTCAGGAACTTCAATCTTGGGATCATGATTATTCAAGGTTTCTTCAATCTTCTGCTTAATTTCTTCGTCAGAAGCATCCTTGGGAACAACAACTTCAATGGTATCCTTGCCAACA